>NZ_DLTI01000032.1:0-133823 GCF_002501455.1 Comamonas sp. UBA7840
GGTTTAAGGGGGGATTACCCCCCTGCTCGCCCCCATGGGCTGCGGGCGCGAAGGGCCGGAACCCATCGTCATCACCCTGCCCAGCCTGCCCGAGCGCGCCGCCAAGATTGCAGAACTGCTGGCCGACCAGCACGCCCAAGGCCACGCCTGGGGCGACATGGCCGTGCTGTGCCGCGACTGGGACGGCATGGACATCTGCAGCCGCGCCCTCACCCGCAAAGGCCTGCCCCACCGCGTACGCAAAAAGTCAGGCGACTTTCAACCGCAAGACAACACCATCAAGGTCATGACCATGCACGCCAGCAAAGGGCTGGAATGGCCGGTGGTGGCGGTTTTAACTTCAGAGGTTAAAGAAAACATGAGCCAGGAAGATTTGGAGATGGAATCTAAATTGGCTTATGTGGCGGCGACGAGATCGACAAAAATTCTATTAAAAACATAAATGAAAATTAATTTCCCTAATAATTGCGACATATATTCAATATTTTCATTTTGCAATGAAATAATTGACATAGAAAAAAATGAAGATATTTATATTGACTTTAGTTCAATGGGAAGAGTTGAGCCATTCACAATGGTTTATCTAGCTAAGATAATTAGAGATATAAAAAATGAATCTCCTACAAGAAAAATATTTTGCGATGGTTATCAAGAAAAATCCTATGCATCTAATATGGGATTTTTTAGAGCATTCGGTTTAAAGCATGGAAGAGTGCCTAGCATAAATGATGGAAATGCTAGCTTTGTTCCATTATCAATACTTAGGACACAAACAGTTTTAGATGAAGCAAGAAAATCTTGGTCTCCTAAACAAGATATTATTGAAAATAAATCTGCTCAACTCGCAAAAATTTTAGCTAGGGAAGATGATAGCAACCTTGTTGATGCATTAACATTTTCCATTAGAGAAATAATGAGAAATGTTATAGAACACAGTGAATCAAAATTTATTGAATACTGTGCTCAATTCTGGCCAACCTACAACAAAGTAGAAATTGCCATATCAGACAATGGAATTGGCTTAAGAAAATCACTAAAAAACAATCCATTTATACAAGTTAAAAATGACTCAGATGCATTACAACAAGCTTTAATGCCAGCAATATCTAGCAAAAATTATCAGGGCGCCATTATTAATAGAGATGATCCTTGGCATAACTCAGGATTTGGACTCTACATGATAAATAGAATATGTAGAACTGGTGGAAGCTTTTTAATATGTAGCGGCGATCACGGAATACTATTAAATTCTGAAGAGAAAAAACATATCTACTTAAATCATAATTATCAAGGAACAATTATTCGAATGGTTTTAAATACAAGTAAAATAAAAAAGTTACCTGATATCTTAAGAGAGTATAGAGATGAGGGTTATGAAATAGCCAAGACAATTAAAGGTATTGGTTATTACCAAGCTTCTGCAGCGTCTCAAATGCTCTCCAGAGATTTTAAAAAATAAATTTTTCAAACTGATGCTCTCCCACCTCCTCCTAGGCACCAACCACCTCCAAGCTAGCCGCCAGTTCTATGACGCCGTGCTCGGCGTCTTGGGTGCGGCGCCTGCCACGCACATCCAGGTCAACGGTTTTGAACGCTATGTGTGGGACCACGATGGCACGCGGTTGATGATCGCCACGCCGCGCAACGGTGAGCCTGCCACACACTACAACGGTTTTACGCTGGGGTTTAAGACCACCTCCATCGACCAGTTGCACCGCGCACTCGACGCTGCTTTGGCCCACGGCGGCTTAGCCATTGAAGATGCGCCCGGCTGGCGCCGCGCGCCGGGCAATGACCGCTACCTGGCCTATGTGCGAGACCCGGCGGGCCACAAGCTGTGTTTGATGTTTCGTGAAGCATGGGCCACGTCCGCATAAACCATAGCTGCTAGCGCTTGCTACATCAGCGTTAGAGGCCAATTTGGCGCTTGACCCAATCAACACCCAAAAATCGCAAACCAGCCTTGACAGCAGCGGGCCGCAACGCACCGCACCGTCTTGCGCGCGCAAGCATCGTGCAGACCACGTGGCAGTCCTGCATATGGCCGGCGGCTGTGTGCGCGTAGCGCTGCAAGCGCGCAGCGAGTTGCGCCGGGCAGCCCTCGGCAGGGTCGCATCTTGGGTGACTTGAGTGAAAGCTGCGCTTTTCTGGACGAAAACAAAAAGTCACTCGCTCGCCGGTGCGATGAACCGGCTTCTGCCTCTAACGCCCGCATGCTTTGAGCATTGCGCAGATGGCAAATAATTGATAGATCAATCAGCCTCTAACGCTGATGCAGCAAGCGCTAGCAGCTATCAAATAAGGTCATCTCAACGCCCCAAAACCACGCTGTCTGTGATCTCCCACAAACTGCGTGCACGCCGTTTGGGCGTAAATTGCAAGCACGCCTTGTGATGGGCGCCAACGCCTATAGATGCACAGAGATGGCCAAAAAATTCCCGATTGCCCCCGCCCACCCTGAGCGCCTGTGCTGGGGTTGCGACCTGTATTGCCCGGCCGATGACCTGCGCTGCGGCAATGGCTCCGACCGCACGCCCCACCCTTGCGAGTTCTGGGGCGACGACTGGGAACAGATGCTGGAGGGCACGTCCTGCGAAGCGGTGGCCGCTGCCGCTACCAAGGCCCCCACACCGCCCCACAGCCTGTAAGCCCTGCGTGCCCAGAGTGCCAGGGTTGTGCCCGTGGGGCACCTGCCTGCGGCAGCTGCGTTTTCCATCTATAACAAAAACCACCTCTCACGCTTACCCAGCAGGCGTCAGCAGCTATCAAAATTAATGGGCTGCATCGCATGGGTGACGCGCTGCGTGCAAGGGCAAGCGTTAGCATGCGTGCGGGCTGGTGCTGTGCAACGCCCCAGCCCGCACCCACTACAGCTTACTGAGGAGACACCCCCTATGTTCAGCCACGTCATGCTCGGCGCCAATGACCTCGATGCGTCCGTCAAGTTCTACAACGCCCTGCTGGGCACCTTGGGTGCCAAGCCCGGCGTGCAAGACCGCCACCGCTATTTCTGGCGCCATGCGGGCAGCACCTTCAGCGTGACCCTGCCCATCAATGGTGAGCCTGCCACAGCGGCCAATGGCTTTACGCTGGGCTTTGCGGCCGATTCCACCGAGCAGGCGCTGCAAGCCTATGAGGCCGCACTGGCTGCGGGCGGCACCGCCATTGAAGACGCCCCCGGCTGGCGCGGCGATGAGCGCATGAAGCTGTATCTGGCCTATTTGCGTGACCCTGCGGGCAACAAGGTGTGTGTGATGCACCGCCCACCCAAGGCGGCCTAAGCCCGCTGGACTGCAGCGTGCGGCCAGCCCGCAACCGCAGGCCCGCATGCTGCTGGCGCATGCCTATTGAAACGCTGCCCCGCGTGCAGAGCGGCACAGCAGAAACCACAAAGCCCGCATGCAGCGGGCTTTGTGGTGATATTGGACGGCGACTCTTACGCGATCACCGTATTACGGCAGAACGTCTCTGCAGCTGTCACTTTTCTTTTTCTCGTCGAAGTGCTCGACGTACTGGCGTGAGATCAGCATTGTTTGCGCAAACAACCTAACGAGTATACGAAAAATGCTGCACTGCGTGCTGAACCCTGTTTAAAGCCCTTACGCAGTGCCTACCAGCCGCGCTGATGCACGTCTGGCACATTACCCCGCTTGCAGATGGCTACACCGCAGCCATCAACCTTCGGCCTTGAAGCCTGTGCGCTGCACCACGGGCGCCCATTTGGCGATGTCCTGGCGCAGTTGCTGGGCAAAGTCTGCGGTGCTGCCTTGGTTGACGGTAAACGCCATTTCCGCCAGTGCCTGCTGCACCTTGGGTGCAGCCACACTGCGCGTGGCCGCCTGGTGCAGGCGTTGCACCAGCGCAGCCGGTGTGCCCTTGGGGGCCAGCAGGCCCATCCATTCGCTGGCAGTCAGTGCCTCCATGCCTTGCTCTGCAAAGGTGGGCACCTGGGGAAACTGCGGCATGCGCTGCTTGCTGGTGACGGCCAAGGTGCGTAGCTTGGGGTTGCCAATCTGCGCGACGGCTTCGCTGGCTACGTTAAAACTGGAGGGGATTTGCCCCGCCATGACATCTTGCAGCGCCAGCACACCGCCCTTGTAGGGAATGTGCAGGTAATCCACACCCAGTTGGGCGGCGTACAGGGCGCCCAAAAAGTGCATGGCCGTGCCTGCGCCCGCCGAGCCGTATGAGGCCTGCTTGGGATGGGCTTTGAGCCATAGACCAAAGTCTTTCAGGGTACGCACGCTGTCGGGCACTGCCGGGCCAATGTTCAGGCTGTATGACATCTCGCACAGGTTGGCGATGGGGGCCAGGTCAGCCACGGCGTCATAGCTGAGCTTGTCGTACACATGGGGGTAAATGGTGAGGATGGCACCGGGCGTCACCAGCAAGGTGTTGCCGTCGGGCTTGGCGTTTTTTACCGCCTCTACCGCAATTCGGCCCCCCGCACCGGGGCGGTTTTCCACCACCACGGGCACCCCCAGCTCTTCAGCCAGTTGTATGCCCATCTGGCGCGCCACATAGTCGGCAGAGCCGCCTGCGGCAAAGCCCACCATCAGGCGCACGGGCTGACCATTGCTGGCGAAGGCGCTCAGCGCCCCCCAAGGAGACAAAGTGGCCGACGCTGCCGTAGCAGCCACCAATTGGCGACGCGAGATCATGACAAAGTGCTTTCTGATGAGGTGGCAAGGCGCACAACCACCAACTGCGCCAAGCGCGGCACTGGCTCTGTGCGGGTCTGGTGCCCACTCCTCCCTCCAGTGCATTGGCAGTCATGCGCAGCGGATTCTAGAAAGGCCCAGCCCCGCCCCAAGCCGAATAGATCAAACACAGGCGTGCAGTGCAATGGCTTGCCATACCAGGCAAATTGTTCTAGCACACATCAATTTGTGCGCCGCACCAAAGCTTGGCGGATGATTCCTGCGCGAGACACGGGCAGCGCAACCAGCGCATGCTTGGCGGCTGCACGCCTGCCACGCAAAAAACATGCGTAAAAACTGCCAATACACCTATGGGCCGGTCGATCATTGCGTGTAGATTTTCCACAAATACCTGCCAAATCTGCCCTCAACGCAGATGCAGCAAGCGCCATTAGCTCCTAAAGAATTAGCACCCATACCGCAGCAGAGCATGCCGATAAGGCCTATGCCCGATACTCAGCGGCTCTTTCTTTGGAACCACTTCACACCCTCCACACCTTGTTGCTCTGCCAGGTCTGTGCTGCATGCGGCGGCGGGGGTGCGTCAGTCGTTCTACCCCCCTTTACACAGGAGAGCGCGTGCAATCAGCTAGCGACCAATGGTTTGACGAGGCGTACTACCAGCGCTTTTACTTTGACAAAAAGACCAGCGTGGTAGACCCGGAGCACATTGAACGCCTGGGCACTTTTGTGTGCAGTTACCTGAAATATTTGCGCGTTCCCGTGGCCCGTGTTCTGGACGTAGGCTGCGGCATTGGTTTGTGGAAAGGCGTGGTGCAGCAGCAGTTTCCCGGCTGCAGCTACCACGGTGTGGAATTGAGCGAATACCTGTGCGGCCGCTTTGGCTGGGAGCGCGGCTCCGTGGTGAATTACCAGAGCAGCGAGCCGTTTGACCTGGTGATCTGCCAAGGCGTGTTGCCCTACCTGAGTCCCGCAGACCTGAAACTGGCTTTGCACAATCTGGGCAAGCTCTCACGCGGCGCCTTGTACCTGGAAGCCGTGGCCAAGGAAGACTACGAGCGCGACATCATTGACGAAGACTTGACCGACCCGCGCTTGTTCCGCCACCGTGCGGCGCTGTACCGCCAGGGGCTCAAGCAAAGTTTTAGCGAGCTGGGCGGAGGCATGTGGCTCAGCCGCAAAGCGCAAGTACCGGTGTTTGAACTGGAGTGCGCAGGCGGCGGACACTAAAGACCAAAGATGTGGCACCAACGGCGCTGCATTGGCCCACGCGGCTGCATTGCCACCTGCCCGCTGCGACAATAGCGCCCTGCCCATGTCCGCACCTCGCAACGCTCCCCCTACTTTTCCCCATGCCGTCGCACGCCTGCGCACAGCCCGTTTAGCACGCAGCACGCGGCCTTTTCTAGCCCGCGGTGGCATCAAGGGCGAGCGCTGTGAAGGCTGCAGACTGCGCCCCTCGCACTGCATGTGCACGCTGCGCCCTCAGTTACCAACACGTGCAGGGGTGTGCCTGCTCATGCACGATGCAGAGCCTCTCAAGCCCAGCAACACCGGCTGGCTGATTGCCGATGTGGTGCAAGACACTTTTGCCTTTGGCTGGAGCCGCACCGAGGTGGACGCACAGCTGCTGGCTTTGCTGGACGATCCGCAGTGGCAGCCGTATGTGGTATTCCCCAGCGAATACGTGCAGCCAGCCGAGCGCGCAATCTCCGCACTGGCCGGTGATGCGCCGCACAGCGGCAAGCGCCCGCTGTTTATCTTGCTGGATGCCACCTGGTCCGAAGCGCGCAAGATGTTTCGCAAAAGTCCGTACCTGGATCGCTTTCCCGTCTTGGGGTTTCAGCCCGAGCAAATCAGCCACTACCAGTTGCGCCGTGCCAAACGCGACGATCACTTTTGCACCAGCGAAGTCGCAGCCCTGTGCCTGGAACTAAGCCAGGATGCCCGCGATATGCATGCAGGGCAGGTGCTGGAGCGCTATCTGGAGGTGTACACCCACCACTATCTGCGCGCCAAACACCAGCTGCCACCGCAGTGGGAGGGCGATGCCCACCAAGCCTTGCAAAGCAAGCTGCAGCCATCGTAGAAACAGCATGCGGGCATTCCTTGCTGCAGAATTTGCATAACACTGTGATGTCTTAAGCCAGTGGGACAATTTGCGGCAAAGGCCACCCATCTGCGGTGCGGCCTACCGATTGCGAGTCCCCATGAAGTCTGTTGTGAAGTTCTCTTTGGCCTCGGCTGCACTGACTGCAGCCGTTTTTACTTCTGCGGCGTACGCAGCAGCCCCTGGGGCAGCATCGGCTACGCTGCAGCGCTGGCAAGCGGGGGGCACGGTGGTGCTGGGTGTGCGCGAAAGTGCCACGCCCATGTCGTATGCCCTGGGGGCCAATGAAAAGTTTGTGGGCTACCACACCGAGTTGTGCGAGCAAGTGGTGCGCACCATTGCGCCCAAAGCCCAGCTTAAATACATGGTGCTCACGCCGCAAAACACCATGCCGCTGATCCAAAACGGCACGGCGGATTTCAACTGTGCCAGCATGACCAACAGCCTCAAGCGCCAAGACCAGGTGGCGTTTGGCCTGACCACCTATGTCAGCGAAGTGCGTATGGCCGTGGCCCGCAGCCAGGCCATCACCAGCTTCAAGCAACTGGACGGCAAAAAAGTCTCTGTCTTGACGGGAACCACGGCAGTGCAAATCCTGCGCCGTTTTGCTGCCGAGCACGGCATTCAGTTTCAGACCCTGATGGCCAAGGACCAGTTTGAAGCGTTCTTGCTGCTGGAGTCAGGCCGCGTCGATGCATTTGTGCTGGACGACAACATGCTCGCTGGCGTGATCGCACAAAGCAAGAATCCCGAAGGCTTCAAAATTGTGGGCGAAGTCATTGGTGCAGAGCCGATTGCCATTCAGTTCAGCAAGGCGGACCCGGCCATCAAGCAAGCGGTGGACGGCGTGATCCGCCAGATGATGGCGAATGGCGATTTGGAGCGCCTGTACGCCAAGTGGTACCTGCAGCCTATCCCCCCAAAGCAGATGAACCTGAACTTGCCAATAGGCGAGACACTCAAGAAGATGATTGCCCAGCCCAACGATGTGCCTGTGGAGCAATTTGACAGCGTGCGCTAAGCCCTCACTCAAGGCATATGCCGCCCAACAAAAAACCGCCCTTGAGGCGGTTTTTTGTTGGGTTACACCTTTTGATCGCTACAGCATTTTGCCGCTGCCTCTGCGGCGCGCCAGCCATGCAATGAGTTCACCCATCACACCACGGCGGAAGGCCAGTACGCAGATCACAAAGATAAAGCCGGTGACGATGGTGACGGACTCGCCCAAGGTCGAGAACCATTCAAAGCCCGTGAGCTTGGCCAGCCAACTGCCCAAATCCCCAATCTTGTTTTCCAATGCCACCACGATGGCCGAGCCAACAATCGGCCCAGACAGCGTACCCATGCCGCCCATGAGCGTCATCAGCACCACATGGCCCGACGATGTCCAGTGCACATCGGACAAGGTGGCAAAGCCCAGCACCAGGGTCTTGAGAGAACCTGCCAAGCCGGTGAGCGCAGCAGACAAGACAAACACCAGCAGCTTGAAGCGATTGACGTCGTAGCCCAGCGAAATGGCACGCGGCTCGTTCTCTTTGATGGCTTTGAGCACTTGGCCGAAAGGCGAGTGCACCGTACGCACAATCACCAAGAAGCCCAGCACACAGATGACCAGCGCCACGTAGTACATGGTCAGGTCACTGGAAAGGTCAATCAGGCCAAACAGCTTGCCCCGAGGCACACCTTGCAGTCCATCTTCACCACCGGTGAACGGCGCTTGCAGTGCCACAAAGAACAGCATCTGCGCCAGGGCCAAGGTAATCATCGAGAAGTAGATACCTTGGCGGCGGATGGCCAACCACCCCGCTACCAGCCCCAAAGCTGCGCCACCCAGCGTGCCCAAAATAATGCCCAGCTCCGGGGTGAAGCTCCAGACCTTGATGGCGTGACCCGCCACATAGGCTGCACCACCCAAGAATGCCGCATGCCCAAAAGACAGCAGCCCCGTATAGCCCAGCAACAGATTGAACGCCGAAGCAAACAGTGCAAAGCACATCAGCTTCATGACAAACACCGGGTAGGCACCAAAGAAAGGCGCGACGATCAAGGCCAGCAGCAGCAAGCCATAGCCAAAGAATGCAAGTTTCTTAGAAGTCATGGTGTGTGCCCCCTCTTATTTCTCTTTACCGAACAAGCCGGCGGGGCGAATCAGCAAAACGATGACCATGATGACGAACACCACGGTGGAAGATGCTTCTGGATAAAACACTTTGGTGAGGCCTTCAATCACGCCCAGGCCCAGGCCCGTCAGGATGGAGCCCATGATGGAGCCCATGCCCCCAATCACCACCACGGCAAACACCACGATGATGAGGTTTTGCCCCATCAACGGCGTCACTTGGTACACCGGTGCGGCCAGCACACCCGCAAAAGCCGCCAAACCTACGCCAAAGGCATAAGTGAGCGTGACCATGACGGGCACGTTGATGCCGAATGCCTCCACCAGCCGGGGGTTCTCGGTACCTGCACGCAGGTAAGCACCCAGGCGGGTTTTCTCAATCACATACCACGTAGCAATACACACGACGAGTGAAGCCACCACGACCCATGCACGGTAGTTAGGCAAGATCATGAAGCCCAGGTTGGTGGCACCTTCGAGCAGCTCTGGCGTGTCGTAACCCAAACCTGATACGCCGTAGATGGAGCGGAACACGCCCTCAATCAGCAGCGACAAACCCAGTGTCAGCAGCAGTCCGTAAAGGTGGTCGAGCTTGTAAATCCAGCGCAATAAAAACCGCTCAATCAACACCCCAAAAGCACCCACCACAATGGGCGCCAATATCAGCATCACCCAGTAGTTGATACCCAGGTAGTTCATGGCCATCCATGTGACCATGGCCCCCAGCATGAACAGTGCGCCATGCGCAAAGTTGATGACGTTGAGCAAGCCAAAGATGACCGCCAGCCCAAGGCTCAAGATCGCATAAAACGAGCCGTTGACCAGCCCCAGCAATAGCTGGCTGAGCAGGCCCGGCAGTGAGACACCGAAGATTTCCATGAGAGAGACGCTTTTGGTTAAACAGGATGGCCCTGGCGAATGCGCGGTGCACGCCCACTTGTGATGGGCGTGCTTGCCTCACATCACTTCCAGAGCGCGCATTTGGTTTCTGCTTTGGTGGTCCAGACGGTGTCTGCAGGCAAAGTCTGCAGCACCTTCAGGTAGTCCCAAGGCTTGGTAGATTCCTCTGGCTTTTTCGCCTCGACGAGATACATGTCGTGGGCGTAAGTGCCATCGGGACGGATCACGCCTTTGGCGTAGAAGTCAGACAGCGGTGTGCTTTTGAGGTGTGCCATGACCTTGTCAGCATCGGTGCTCCCCACGGCCTGCACCGCTTTCAGGTACTGCATGATGGCGGAGTAATCCGCAGCCTGAACATCGGTGGGCATGCGCTTGGTTTTGGCAAAGAACTTGTTGGCGAATTTGCGCGACTCATCATTCATGTCCCAATACCAGCTGGTGGTGTGCAGCAAGCCCGCAGTGTTCTTCAGCCCCAGAGAGTGGATATCGGTCAAGAACACCAGCAGCCCTGCGGTCTTCATGTTCTTGTCGATGCCGAACTCTTTGGCCGCCTTGATGGCATTGATGGTGTCGCCACCCGCATTGGCCAGACCCAAGATGTGGGCCTTGGAGCTTTGTGCCTGCAGCAAGAAGCTGGAGAAGTCCGAAGCGTTCAGCGGGTGCTTGACACTGCCCTTGACCGTGCCGCCCTTGGCTTTGATCACCGCCGTGGTGTCTGCCTCCAGCGCCTGGCCGAAGGCATAGTCCGCCGTCAGGAAGAACCAGTCTTTGCCCCCCCGATCAACCACCGCACCGCCTGTGCCCTTGGCCAGCGCCACGGTGTCATAGGCGTAGTGGATGGTGTAGGGGTTGCACTGCTCGTTGGTCAGCGCGGAAGTGCCTGCACCATTGTTGATGTGCAAGCGTTTTTTCTCATTGGCTACTTGCGAGACAGCCAGTGCCGTGCCCGAGTTGGTACCACTGAAAATCAGGCTGATACCTTGGGTATCAATCCACTCCCGCGCTTTGCTTGCGGCAATATCGGCCTTGTTTTGGTGGTCTGCCGAAAGCAGCTCAATCGGCTTGCCCAGCACCTTGCCACCGAAGTCATCAATCGCCATTTGCATGGCCAGTACACCGTTTTTGCCTTCCACATCGGCGTACAGACTCGACATATCGGTCACAAAACCAATACGCACTTTGTCTGGTGACTGCGCGTGTGCCGTGGCGGCCATCAAGCCCGCTGCTGCGAGCGTGAGAGCCAACTTCGAATAATTGCGCTGCTGCTTCATTGCCTTGTCTCCTTGGTGGGTGGGGTGGCTTACGCCTTGTAAAACCAATGCCTTTGCACGGAATGTGCGCCGGCGGCAAACACTTGAGAACGCGAAAACGGGTACTGGGGCAGAGCGCATCACCCTGCCCGATAGAGACTTAAGGCTTTATTTCCACAAAGCGCACTTGCTCTCTTCCTTGGTCGTCCAGACCTGGTCGGGCGTCAGCTTGGTCACGACCTTGTAGTAGTCCCAAGCTTGCTTGGACTCTGCAGGCGACTTCACTTGCATCAGGTACATATCGTGGGCGTAGCGGCCATCCGGACGGATCACGCCTTGCGCGTAAAAGTCTTTGATCGGTGTGCTCTTGAGCACCGCCATCACCTTGTCGGCATCTACCGTTCCGGCCTTCTCCACCGCCTTCAGATAGTTCATGGTGGCCGAGTAGTTGGCGGCCTGCACGTCGGTCGGCATGCGCTTGGTTTTGGCTTCAAACTTCTTGCCAAATGCACGGGTTTCGTCGTTCAGGTTCCAGTCCCAGCTGGTGGTCAGCAGCAGGCCTTCGGTGTTCTTCAGCCCCAGCGAGTGGATGTCAGTCAGGAACACCAGCAAGCCCGCCATCTTCATGCTTTTGTTGATGCCAAACTCACGTGCGGCCTTGATGGCGTTGACGGTGTCGCCACCGGCATTGGCCAGGCCCAAAATTTGGGCCTTGGAGTTTTGGGCCTGCAGCAAGAAGCTGGAGAAATCCGACGCATTCAGAGGGTGGCGCACGCTGCCCTTGACCGTGCCGCCCTTGGCCTTTACGACCTTGGCGGTATCGTTTTCCAGCGAGTGGCCAAAGGCATAGTCCGCCGTCAGGAAAAACCACTCCTTGCCGCCGTTATCCACCACAGCGCCGCCTGTGCCCTTGGCCAGTGCCACGGTGTCGTAGGTGTAGTGGATGGTGTAGGGCGTGCACTGCTCGTTGGTCAGCGCCGACGCACCGGCACCGCTGTTGAAGTACACGCGCTTTTTCTCTTGTGCCACCTTGGCCAATGCCAGCGCCACACCCGAGTTGGTGCCACCAAACAGCATGGACAGGTTTTGGGTATCAATCCACTCGCGCGCCTTGGTGGCGGCAATGTCTGGCTTGTGCTGGTGGTCTTGGGTCAGCAGCTCGATCGGCTTGCCCAGCACCTTGCCACCGAAGTCATCAATGGCCATCTGAATCGCAATTGCACCGTTTTTGCCATCCACGTCCGCGTAGTTGCTGGACATATCCGTGATGAAACCAATTTTGATCTTGTCAGGTGTCTGTGCGTGGGCCATGCCGGCCATAGCCAGCGACAGGGTCAAAAGAGTCAAAGGGGTACGCAAAGCGTGCATGGTTGTTTCCTTGTTGTTGTATGGAGAAAAAAGGGAGGCAAAGCCAGGTCAGACACCCAGCAATTCATTGAGGACGGGCATCTTGGCGTCAAGCTGTGCGGCATTGAACGTCTCCACAATGCGGCCGTGCTCCATCACATAAAAGCGGTCTGCCAGCGGCGCTGCAAAGCGGAAGTTCTGCTCGACCATGACGATGGTGTAGCCCTTGTCACGCAGGGTGTTGATCATGCGAGCCAGCGCTTGCACGATGACAGGCGCCAAGCCTTCAGAGATTTCATCGAGCAACAGCAGCCGCGCACCCGTGCGCAAAATGCGCGCTACGGCCAGCATCTGCTGCTCACCACCTGACAAGCGCGTTCCTTGGCTGTTGCGGCGCTCTGCCAAGTTGGGGAACATGGCGTAGATCTCTTCTACGCTCATGCCTTCATGGCCGGTTTTGAGCTGTGGTGGCAGCAGCAGGTTTTCTTCGCACGAGAGGCTGGAGAAAATGCCGCGCTCTTCAGGGCAGTAGCCCACGCCAAAGTGCGCAATCTTGTGGGTCGGCAAGCCAATCGTTTCCTGGCCATTGATCTTGACGGAACCCTTGCGCGCGCCCGTCAGCCCCATGACCGCACGCATGGTGGAGGTGCGCCCTGCGCCATTGCGCCCCAGCAGCGTCACCACTTCACCGGGTTGCACCACCATGTCAACGCCGTGCAGCACGTGCGACTCACCGTACCAAGCTTCTAGATTGCGAATTTCGAGTGCAGGAGTCGTCATCAGTGCGCTCCTTGCAGTTGGCCGTCGGTCGTGCCCATATAGGCTTCCATCACCTGTGCGTTGTTCGAGACTTCGGCGTAGTTGCCCTCGGCCAGCACCGCACCGCGCTGCAGCACGGTGATGCGGTCCGCAATGGTGGAAATCACTTTCATGTTGTGCTCCACCATCAAAATGGTGCGCCCTGCCGACACTTTTTTGATGAGCTGGGTCACGCGGTCCACATCTTCGTGGCCCATACCCTGCGTGGGTTCGTCCAGCAGCATCAACTCAGGCTCCATCGCCAGCGTGGTGGCAATTTCCAGGGCCCGCTTGCGGCCATAAGGCAGGTTGACAGTGACTTCATCGGCCATGTCTTCCAGACCGACTTCGGCCAGCAGCTGCATGGCACGATCGTTGAGCTGATTCAGTGTTTTTTCGCTTTTCCAGAAGTGGAATGCCGTACCCAGCTGGCGCTGAAGACCGACGCGCACGTTCTCCATCAACGTCAGATGGGGAAAAACGGCAGAGATCTGAAACGAGCGGATCACTCCGCGGCGCGCAATTTGTGCTGGCGCTTCGCGGGTGATGTCTTGGCCGTTAAAACGAATTTCACCCGAGGTCGGCTCCAAAAACTTGGTCAGCAGGTTAAAGCACGTGGTTTTGCCCGCACCGTTGGGGCCAATCAGTGCATGAATGCTGCCGCGTTGCACCGACAGGTTCACTTTGCTCACCGCAGTGAAGCCTTTGAACTCTTTGGTGAGGTTGGTAGTTTGAAGAATGGCGTCGCTCATGCGCGTGGGCTGCTCCGTGGTGAAGGTGCAGCACCAGGCAGTTTTTGGCCGCCTTGGCATGCATGCACCGTGTCGAATGTTGCGGTGCATCGTATGTGCGAGGTTTCAGCCCCCGCACTAGGGCTTGTGCCTATGACTTACAACCTAAGCACTTACCCTACTCTCTGTTACTAAAACAAGAAATCGCTATTTGACCAATCAAAAACAGAAAGCAAACACTAACTATCAAACTAAAAAAGCTGTCACTCAACCTGCATGTCGACGGCTTTTTGTCAGCTTCAGCCGCACGATGAGCGCTGGTACGCGGGTTAACGTAGCAGCACGAGACATAAAAAAAGATAGCTGCTTGCGCAGTGAGATCAATAATTTCAGGCAAGAAACAATCGGAAAACATGAAAAGACAAGCGCCAAGCGCTCTACTTTTAATGCCGCACAGCAAAGCTTATTGCAGTGTTTCTTTGCTGTTTTTAGGCAAGATCAGGGGCAGCACAGGCACCCCTTCTTCCAGCAATTCGATTGCCTGCTGGGGCGTAGCTTGCCCACGGATGGGGCGCTCTGGCTCTTGGCCTTTGTGCATGCGCAAAGCCTCATCGGCAAATTTCTCACCCACGTCTTCGGTGTTTGCGGCAATCTTGCGCGACGCTTCCAGCCAGGCTGCCTGCAAGGCATGCAGCCTATGGCGCTCCTGCGTAGTGGTGGTGGCTGGTGAAGGGGCAGCTTGCTCTGCAGGTACGGCGCTTGCAGATAACACCGGCTTTGCGCCCAAGTTAAGACGCGGGGCACTCAAGCCTTTGCGCAACTGTTTACTGCCACACATGGGGCATTCCACCAAACCGCATTCCAGCTGGCGCTGAAAATCCACCTCAGAAGCAAACCAGCCTTCAAAGATGTGGTCTTGGGGGCAATGCAGGTCAAACACCTTCATGTGTGCACAACAACAGATAAGGGCAATAAAAAAGGCAGAGTCGCAACCCTGCCTTTGTGCGAAGCGCGCAGCTTAGCTGCTGCGGCGCTTGGTAAGGTAACGCCAGACAAAGCCCGGGAAGGCCAATGTCAGAAACAGTGTCGCCGTGATGGCGTAGAACTCCCAGCCTTGGGGATAAATCTGACCCGAGCGACGCTCCAGCAGCAATGCCAGCGCGCCAACCACAAAGTACAGCAGTACCAGTTCAAACAGCCTGCCCCACAGCGGCTTCTTGGAAGAAGCAGCCACAGGACCAGCCATGAGCCAGCGTTCATTCATAAAAGGCAAATTGGCGGCCACCAGGGCCGCCAAAATCACCAACCAAATAGAAGCGGTTTGAGTCACGCTTCAGATTATCGGTCAGGATGCCAGTGCACGCACGATCGCATCGGCGCACAAGGACATCAAACCACCGGGAACAATGCCCAAGATCAAAACCAGTGCACCGTTGACGGTCAGCACCGCACGCACATCCCAAGGCGCAGACACGGTGGTAGCGGTCAAGGGCTTGTCGAAGTACATGACCTTCACGACCCGCAGGTAATAGAAGGCACCGATCAAAGACATGAGCACGGCGAAGATCGCCAGGCCGATGTAGAAAGTCTCACCCGAAGCCACCAGCGCTTGCAGCACCGACAGCTTGGCGTAAAAGCCCACCAGAGGTGGAATACCTGCCATGGAGAACAAGCACGCTGCCATGATGCCGGCGTACAAGGGGCTGCGCTGATTCAGACCCGCAAAGTCGGCAATCTCTTCGCTCTCAAAGCCTTCGCGTGACAGCAACAAGATCACACCGAACGTTGCCAGCGTGGTCAGTACGTAAGTCACCACGTAGAACATGGACGAGCTGTACGCGTTGGCGGCACGCGCTGGATCTACTTCCCCACCGATCACACCCGACAGCAGGCCCAGCAAGACAAAGCCCATTTGCGAGATGGTCGAGTAGGCCAGCATGCGCTTGAGGTTGGTTTGTGCGATCGCGGCCAAGTTACCAATCAGCAGCGAGGCAATCGCCAGCACCGCCAGCATTTGCTGCCAGTCGAAGGCCAAGGGGAGCATGCCATCTACCAGTAAGCGGATCACAATCGCAAATGCAGCCAGCTTGGGCGCGCCGCCAATCAAGGCCGTGATGGCGGTAGGCGCACCATGGTAGACATCGGGCACCCACATGTGGAAAGGTGCCACGCCCAACTTGAATGCCAAGCCAGCCACGACAAAAACCAGTCCAAACACCAGCACTTGGTGCTTGAGTTCGCCCGAGCTGATGGCCTTGAAAATTTCACCAATATCCAGCGAACCGGTGGCGCCATACACCATGGACAAGCCATAGAGCAAGAAGCCCGATGCCAGCGAACCCAGCACAAAGTACTTCATGGCAGCTTCGGTAGACACCGTGTGATCACGGCGCAAAGCTACCAGCGCATAGCTGGCCAGGGTCAACAGCTCCAGACCCAGATAGATCAGCAGCAAGTTGTTGGCACTGATCATGATGAACATGCCCAGCAGCGCAAAGATAGACAGCGTGAACAGCTCTCCACCGCGCAACATGTCACGATCCGCCGAGTAAGGGCGGGCGTACACCAGAGTCACCATCATGGCGACCGTGGCAAAACATTTGAGCCAGTTGCCCATGGCATCGGAGACAACCATGTTGCTCCAGCCATAGAAGGTGTTGCCACTCAAAGCATAGTTGGCCTGCATGATGGCCACCAAGGCCAAGGTCAACATGGTCAGCACATAGGTGCCCGTACGACGGGTGCTTTTCACACCCAGATCCACCAGAGTAATCACGCACCCCATGACGAAGAGCACGATCTCTGGGTAGATCGAAAGCCAGCTGATGTTGTCAATCATCTCAATCTCTCAGTTCAGTCTGGTCAAGGAAGCTTGGATTGGGCGACGTGCTTGAGCAGCTCTGCCACCGAGGGATCCATCACGTCGGTAAAGGGCTTGGGATACAGGCCCATGTACAACACCGCAATGGCCAAGATCGCCAAAATCAAGAACTCGCGGCAACCGATGTCTTCCAGGTTCTTGACGTTGTCGTTACCCACAGGGCCCAAGTAGACACGCTTGTACATCCACAGGGTGTAAGCCGCACCAAAAATCAGTGCCGTTGCAGCCAGCAGGCCCACCCAGAAGTTGAACTGTACGGCGCCCAGGATCACCATCCACTCGCCCACAAAACCGGCAGTGGCTGGCAGACCGCAGTTGGCCATGGCGAACAGCAGTGCAAAGGCCGCGAACTTGGGCATGGTATTGACCACACCACCATAGGCAGCGATGTCGCGCGAATGCACGCGGTCATACAGCACGCCAATACACAGGAACATCGCACCCGAGACAAAGCCGTGGGCAATCATCTGCACGATACCGCCGGACACGCCCAGGTCGTTGAAGATAAAGAAGCCCAGAGTCACAAAGCCCATGTGCGCCACGGACGAATAAGCCACCAGCTTCTTCATGTCCTTTTGCACCAAGGCAACCATGCCCACGTAGACCACCGCGATCAGCGACAGCGCGATCATCAGCCACGCCCATTCACGCGAAGCGTCTGGAGCGATAGGCAGAGAAAAACGCAGGAAACCGTATGCACCCAGCTTCAGCATGATGGCTGCCAGAACGGCAGAGCCGCCGGTGGGCGCTTCCACGTGCACGTCGGGCAACCAGGTGTGCACCGGGAACATGGGCACCTTCACGGCAAACGCCGCAAAGAAGGCGAAGAACACCAGGGTCTGGGGCAATGAACCCAGGGGCAGCTTGTGCCACGTCTGGATGTCAAAGCTGCCACCGGAGACGTTGTACAAGTAGATGATGGCCACCAGGGTGAGCAACGAACCCATCAAGGTGTACAGGAAGAACTTGAAGGCCGCGTAGATCTTGTTGGGGCCGCCCCAAATACCGATGATCAGATACATCGGGATCAGGGTGGCTTCGAAGAACACGTAGAACAACAGTCCATCCAGTGCCGCGAACACACCGATCATCAGACCCGACAGCACCAGGAACGCGCCCATGTACTGGTTCACACGCTCGGTGATGTTTTCCCACGAAGCCAGCACCACGATCACAGTGATGAAGGCCGTCAGCGGCACAAACCAGAACGACAGACCATCCAGGCCCAGGTGATAGTGGATATTGAAACGCTCAATCCACAGCAGCTTTTCAACGAACTGCATGTTCGCCGAAGAAGTATCAAAGCCTGTATACAGCGGTACCGTAACCAGCAGGCCCAAGATGGAGCCAATCAGTGCGACCCAGCGCACGCCACGCGCGCAACTGTCTTTACCGAAGGCCAGCAGCAGGACACCAAAGACGATAGGTGTCCAAATGGCAAGACTCAACAAACCCATTTTTCTTCCTTACTTGTTGAGCCACACGAAGTAGGTCATGAGCAAGAAAATGCCCAAAATCATGACCAACGCGTAGTGGTAGATGTAACCAGACTGGAACCAACGGATCACCGAAGCAATCTTGCCCACAATCTTCCAAGAGCCATTCACAAGCGCGCCATCAATAACGGCTTGGTCTCCGGCCTTCCAGAACACGGTACCGAAGACACGTGCGCCACGGGCAAAGATGTTTTCGTACACCCAGTCCACGCCGTACTTGCCTTCCAGGACTTGGTACAGACCAATCTTTTTGGAGAAAGCCATGATGCCCGCAGGAATCTCTGGTTTGACCATATAGAAGAGGTACGAAACTACAACACCTGCCAAAGCCAGCCAGAAAGGCGCTGTCTGGAAACCGTGCAGAGCCATAGGCAACCAGCCGTGAATCTTCTCTGCCAACTCCGTCATCGCAGGGTGCTTGGCGTGATCGATGAAGATCACTCCATCAAAGAAGCCTCCGAACAGCATGGGCATCAGTGCAATCGCACCAATCACCACCGAGGGAATGGCCAGCAGCACCAGCGGCGCCGTCACCACCCAAGGCGACTCATGCGGCTTGGCATCGTGTCCATGGCCGTGATCGTCATGACCATGGTGGTCATCGTGGTGGGCATCCGGATTCTGGTCGTAACGCTCTTTACCGTGGAACACGATGAAGTACAGACGGAACGAGTAGAACGCCGTGATGAACACACCAGCCAGAACGGCAAAGTTAGCAAAACCGGAGGCTGGCAGGTTTGAGGCACGCACGGCTTCAATGATCGCGTCCTTCGAGTAAAAACCCGAGAAGAAAGGCGTACCGATCAGTGCAAGGTTACCCAACAGGAACGTGATCCAAGTGATGGGCATGTATTTACGCACACCACCCATCCAGCGAATGTCCTGGTTGTGGTGCATACCCATGATCACAGAGCCAGCCCCGAGGAACAGCAACGCTTTGAAGAACGCGTGTGTCATCAGATGGAACGTGGCTACGGAGTAAGCCGACACACCCAGCGCAATAGTCATATAACCCAGCTGCGACAGCGTGGAGTACGCAATCACGCGCTTGATGTCGTTCTGGATGATGCCCAAGATACCCATGAACAGGGCCGTGATGGAACCGATCACCAAAATGAAGTTCAGCGCCACATCCGACAGCTCATAAAGCGGAGACATGCGCGACACCATAAAGATACCCGCCGTCACCATGGTAGCCGCGTGGATCAGTGCGGAGATAGGTGTGGGGCCTTCCATGGAATCTGGGAGCCAAGCATGCAGCGGGAACTGCGCCGACTTGCCCATGGCACCAATGAACAAACAAATGGCGGTCACCGTGACCAGCGACCAATCGGTGCCAGGCAAGGTGTGCGTGGCAAATTCTGGCAACTTGGCAAAGATTTCAGCGTAGTGCAGCGTGCCGGTATAGGCAGCAATCAGGCCAATACCCAAGATGAAACCGAAGTCACCCACACGGTTGACCAAGAATGCCTTCATGTTGGCAAACGTGGCAGTGGGCTTCTTGTAATAGAAGCCAATCAGCAGGTACGACACCAAGCCCACCGCTTCCCAGCCAAAGAACAGCTGCAGCAGGTTGTTACTCATCACCAGCATCAGCATGGAGAAGGTAAACAGGGAGATGTACGAGAAGAAGCGGTTATAGCCGTCATCTTCTTCCATATAGCCCATGGTGTAGATATGCACCATCAGTGACACAAAGGTCACCACACACATCATCATGGCGGTAATGGAGTCGATCAAGAAACCGACTTCCATCTTCAGGCTGCCGACCTTCATCCATTCGTAAATGGTTTGATCAAAGCGTGCTCCGTCGAAAACCACCGATTGAAAAACCAGTGCCGACAAGATGAAAGAGATCAGCACGCCCAAGATGGTCAGCGAGTGACTGATGCCACGACCGAACTTGTTGCCACCAAAGGCCGTGCCAAATATGCCTGCCAGAACAGAACCCGCCAGCGGAGCCAGCGGTACTGCCAGGAGCATGGATGCAGAAAGTGTTTGACTCATTCTTCAGAACCTTGCAAATACCGGCGTCTCAACCCTTGAGGGTGTCGAGATCTTCCGCATTGATACTGGACTTGTTACGGAACAGCAGCACCAGGATGGCCAAGCCAATCGCCGATTCCGCAGCCGCAACTGTCAGGATGAAGAACACAAACACTTGGCCATGCATGTCACCCAGATAGTGGGAGAAGGCCACAAAGTTGGTGTTGACCGCCAAGAGCATCAGTTCAATGCACATCAGCAAGACAATCAGATTTTTCCGGTTCAGAAAAATACCGATCACCGAGATAGCGAACAACATCGCTCCCAGCGTCAGGAAATGCCCTAGTGTGAGCGTCATTTTTTCTCCTCCACAGCGGTCTCACCCTCTGTAGCAGCAGGAGCAACAGGAGCCTTGGTGGCTGCCATCTTGACCAGGCTGATTCGATCCGCAGCACGTACACGTACCTGGATCGCAGGGTTGATCGCTTTATTGGTGTCCTTGCGCTTACGCAGCGTCAACGCAATCGCGGTGATCATTGCCACCAGCAGCAAAACGGCGGCAATTTCAACGGGGTACAAGTATTGGGTATAAAGCAGACGGCCCAATGCTTGGGTATTGGAATAAGGCAGCACTTCTCCTTGCTGGCTCAGCAGTTCGGCAACAGGCTTGACCTCATCAACAGAGCCAAAGCCTGCCATTAGTACCAGCGCCATTTCCAAAGCAACTACTGCACCGACAAACGCTGCCACAGGAAAGTGCTTCCAGAAACCCTGACGTACGCGATCAATGCGGATATCCAACATCATCACGACGAACATAAACAGCACCATCACCGCGCCCAGGTACACCACCACCAAGGCAATGCCCAAGAACTCCGCTTTCAGCAGCAGCCAAATACCAGCAGCTTGCGAAAAAGCCAGGATCAAGTTCAACACCGCGTGAACAGGGTTACGCGACGTGATCACGCGGAAAGCTGCAAACAGCATTACCGCAGCAAAGAGATAAAAGAAACCAGTTTTGGCATCCATGATTCGAATCTTTCTGGATCAGGAGCCGCTTTAGCGGTACTTGGCATCAGCCGCTTTAGCAGCGGCGATGTCGGTTTCATAACGATCACCCACAGCCAGCAGCATGTCCTTGGTGAAGTACAGGTCGCCACGTTTTTCGCCGTGGTATTCCAAGATCTGTGTTTCCACGATCGAATCAACCGGGCAGCTTTCCTCACAGAAGCCGCAGAAGATGCACTTGGTCAAGTCGATGTCATAACGCGTAGTACGGCGCGAGCCGTCATCACGCACGTCAGACTCAATCGTGATCGCCATGGCGGGGCACACAGCCTCGCACAACTTGCAGGCAATGCACCGCTCTTCACCGTTGTCATAACGGCGCAAAGCATGCAACCCGCGAAAGCGTGGGGATAGTGGTGTCTTTTCTTCAGGGAACTGAATAGTGACGTGGGGCGAAAACGCCTTACGACCAGTCAGGGCCATGCCCTTGAACAGCTCCCAGAGCAGGAAGCTCTTGAAGAAGTCTTTGATAGAAAAAGGTGTAGCAGCAACAGCAGCCATGATGTCCCCGCTTAATTCCAAATATTCCAAGGCGAGTGCAACCATGCACCCACGATGACCAGCCACACCAAGGTGACAGGGATGAAGATTTTCCAGCCCAGACGCATGATCTGGTCATAACGGAAGCGAGGGAATGTGGCGCGAATCCAGATAAAGCAACTCACCACAAAAGCCGTCTTTACAGCCAGCCAAATCCAGCCAGGAATAAACGACAGTGCTTCCACTGGCGGCAGCCAGCCACCCATGAACATTGTGACGGCCAAGATAGACACAAGCCACATGCTGGCGTACTCAGCCAGGAAGAAGATCGCAAAGCCCATGCCCGAATACTCGACCATGTGACCAGCCACGATTTCTGACTCGCCTTCGACCACGTCAAAAGGTGCGCGATTGGTTTCTGCCACACCAGAAATCAGGTAGACCAAAAAGATGGGCAGTAAAGGCAACCAGTTCCAAGACAAGAAACTCAGCCCCATGTCAGCAAACTGTCCCTGGCCTTGGCTTACGACAATTTGTGTCAAGTTCATGCTGCCAGTCACCATGATGACGACCAAGAAGCAAAAGCCCATGGCAATTTCATAGCTGATCATCTGTGCCGATGCACGCAACGCCCCCAAGAAAGCGTACTTGGAGTTAGAAGCCCAGCCAGCAATGATCACGCCATACACTTCTATCGAAGTGATTGCCATGATCAGCAAAATACCGGCATTGACGTTGGCAAGCGCCACTTCAGGACCAAAGGGCACTGCCACCCAGGCAGCCAATGCAGGCATGATGGCCATCACAGGCCCGACGTAGAACAGCCCTTTGGCTGCCACGGTGGGCATGATCAGCTCTTTGGTCAGCAGTTTCAAGCCGTCGGCCATGGGCTGCAGCAAGCCCCAAGGACCTACCCGATTGGGGCCAGGACGCACCTGAATCCATCCAAGAAACTTGCGCTCCCACAAAGTCAGGTAAGCCACGGCAATCATCAAAGGTGCCACGATGGCGATGATGCCCAGCAGAATCCATATCACAGGCCACGCCACCTCGGCCCACCAAACCGCATCCACCAGGCCTGCGCCTGCAATCTTGAGTTGATCAATCATGCGACACCTCCCTGACGTGCCTCGCGCGCATCTGCTGTCAATTGCAGCGATGTCGCACGGCGGACAATGCTGTCCAGTTGATAGATGCTTGCCACTGCAGGCTCGGCCACCGCTTCACCTATGATTCGCGCGGCCACCTTGGTGGCGTTGCTCAACACGTTGGCGGGGACTTCGTTAGTCCCGGTGCCAATAGCGGTTGTCAGCACGTCTTGCGACGATTCGTAATCAACGCCTTGCACACCCAGCAAATTAGCCAGTACACGCAATACCTTCCAAGCGGGACGGGTTTCAGCCAAGGGCTTGACCACCGCGTGGAAGCTTTGCACGCGGCCTTCTGCGTTGACGAAGGTGCCTGAAGTTTCGGTGAAAGGTGCAATAGGCAGCAGTACGTCGCTGATTTCCATATTGGCCTTGAACGGGCTCAAGGTCACCACCATCTCCGACTTGTTCAAGCCTTGCAGGGCTTGCTGCCCAGCAGCGGTATCGAATGCAGGTTCGTTGTTCAGCAAAATTGCTGCCTTCAAACCACCGGCAATCATCTGTGCTGCATTTAAACCACCGGTTTGGGGCTGTGCTTTGACCCACTGCGCACCCACGGTGTTGGCAGCCTCCGTGAGGTAGCCCACGGTGGCACCAGTTTGCCCTGCAATCCAGTTGGCCAGCGCCAGCAGTTCAGCAGCTTGAGCGTGGTGCGCAGCAGCATTGCCGAGCAACACCGCCTTGCGCTCGCCAGCCATCAGGGCTTGAGCAATCGCTTGGGCTTCTGCGTTGGCTTGACCAGCCAAGGGGGCTTGCACGCCCTTGGCAGCAGCCACCGCCGCTGCCACATCTGCCAGTGCTTGCGCCCAGTCTTGTGCGGCCACTACCGAAGCGGTCACAGGCATCGCCCAGTCGTACACCTTGGAGTTCAAGGCAAACACTTGGGCGCCCTTCTTGGTCGCTTGGCGAATGCGCTGTGCAAACAGGGGGTGATCCTTGCGCAGGTTCGAACCCACCACCAAAGCAGTTTGCAACTCAGACAAACTAGCAACCGAAGTGCCCAGCCAGCGCACGCCTTCATCAACATTAAATTGCGCATTGCGCAGGCGCCAGTCGATGTTATCGCTGCCGATGCCGCGCAGCAGTTGGCCCGTAAGGAACAACTCTTCGAGAGTACTGTGGGGGCTGACCAAGGCACCGATGCTGTTCGCACCGTGTTGTTCCTTGATTTGCTTTAGGCCATTCGCCACATATTCCAACGCGGTCTGCCAGTCCACCGTCTTCCACTCACCGCCCTGCTTGATCATGGGCTGTGTCAAGCGCTCGTCGCTGTTCAGTGCTTCGTAAGAGAAGCGATCGCGGTCAGCAATCCAGCACTCGTTGATGGCCTCGTTCTCAAAAGGAACGACGCGCATCACATTGTGGTTCTTCACCTGAACGATCAGGTTGGCACCAGTAGAGTCATGCGGCGACACCGATTTGCGGCGCGACAGTTCCCAGGTACGTGCGCTATAGCGGAAAGGCTTGCTGGTCAACGCACCCACTGGGCACAGATCGATCATATTGCCCGACAGCTCGGAGTCCACGGTATCACCCAGCACAGTGGTGATTTCCGAGTGCTCGCCGCGGTTGACCATGCCCAGCTCCATCACGCCGGCCACTTCTTGGCCAAAGCGAACGCAACGTGTGCAATGGATGCAGCGACTCATCTCTTCCATCGAGATCAGAGGCCCCA
The DNA here is from genome assembly GCF_002501455.1 of Comamonas sp. UBA7840. Classification (NCBI taxonomy): domain Bacteria; kingdom Pseudomonadati; phylum Pseudomonadota; class Betaproteobacteria; order Burkholderiales; family Comamonadaceae; genus Comamonas; species Comamonas sp. UBA7840. The sequence continues at coordinate 24,650 of NZ_DLTI01000032.1, forward strand.
CCTCTTTGTGAGCCACTACACGCTTTTCTTCTTCGTAACGCGAAGATGTACCGCCGTAGCCCACTGCCAAGTCTTGCAGCTGGCATTCACCACCTTGGTCGCAAATAGGGCAATCCAAAGGGTGATTAATCAGCAAAAACTCCATCACCGACTGCTGCGCCTTGATGGCTTTATCGCTCTTGGTACGAACGATCATTCCCTGCGTCACAGGCGTAGCACAGGCTGGCAGTGGCTTTGGCGCCTTTTCCACTTCCACCAAGCACATACGACAGTTGGCAGCAATAGAAAGTTTCTTGTGGTAGCAAAAGTGCGGAATATAGGTGCCAGCCTTTTCAGCTGCATGCATGATCATGCTGCCGGGGGTGGCTTCCACCTTCTTGCCGTCTAGTTCAATTTCAACCATATGTCTCTCGCCTCTCGCGATCAGGCAGCTGTAGAGCCCGACTTCGCAGCCGCGGCAATCTTGGCTTCAAACTCGTGGCGGAAATGCTTGATCATGGCGCGCACGGGCATTGCAGCCGCGTCGCCCAGCGCACAAATCGTGCGGCCCATGATGTTCACGGATACGGAATCCAGCAGTTCAATGTCTTCTGGTCGGCCTTCGCCTTCCTGAATACGCTTGACCACACGCCACAGCCAACCTGTGCCTTCGCGGCAAGGTGTGCACTGGCCACAGGACTCATGCTGATAGAAGTACGACAGACGCAACAGGCTTTCCACCATGTCACGCGAATCATCCATCACGATCACAGCACCAGAGCCCAACATCGAACCTGCCTTGGAGATGGAGTCGTAGTCCATCGTGCATTCCATGATGATGTCAGCAGGGAGCACGGGCGAAGACGAGCCACCAGGGATCACTGCCTTGAGCTTACGACCTGTACGAACGCCGCCAGCCAGTTCGAGCAGCTTGCTGAACGGCGTGCCCATGGGAACTTCGTAGTTACCGGGCAGATTCACGTCGCCGCTGACCGAGAAAATCTTGGTGCCGCCGTTGTTGGGCTTGCCGCATTCCAAGTAGGCATTGCCGCCGTTACGAATGATCCAAGGCACCGCTGCAAATGTCTCGGTGTTGTTGATCGTGGTGGGCTTGCCATAAAGGCCGAAGCTGGCAGGAAATGGCGGTTTGAAGCGGGGCTGCCCCTTCTTGCCTTCCAGCGATTCCAGCAATGCCGTTTCTTCGCCGCAAATGTAAGCGCCAAAGCCATGGTGACCATGCAGCTGAAAGCTGAAGTTCGAACCCATGATGTTGTCACCCAGATACCCTGCATCGCGAGCTTCTTCCAAAGCAGCTTCAAAGCGTTCGTACGCTTGGAAGATTTCCCCGTGGATGTAGTTGTAACCGACGTTGATGCCCATCGCATAGGCAGCAATCGCCATGCCTTCGATCACGATGTGTGGGTTATGCATCAGGATTTCGCGGTCCTTGCACGTACCTGGCTCGCCTTCGTCGGAGTTGCATACCAGGTATTTTTGACCTGGGAATTGGCGAGGCATGAAGCTCCACTTCAGACCGGAAGGAAAGCCTGCACCACCACGACCACGCAGGGCCGATTCCTTTACCGTGGCAATGACCTCGTCCTGGGTCAGGCCAGGCCCGCCGTCTTGACCCAATATCTTGCGCAGGGCCTGGTAGCCACCACGGGCTTCGTAGTCTTTGAGGGACCAATTCTTGCCGTTCAAATCCTTGTAGATCTGGGGCTCAATGTGGCGGCCGTGGAAGCAGGTTTCGTTGCCCGAAGAGGCAAACTTGGCCAGCACGTCGTTGGCAGCAGGATTGTTTAGGATGGTGGTCATGCCTTGTCCTCCGCAGCACGCAGGCCGTCCACCAATTCGTCCAACTTCTCATTGCTCATGAAGCTGCACATGCAACGGTCGTTCACCAGCATCACCGGAGAATCGGCGCAGGCGCCCAGACATTCCGACTGTTGCAAGGTGAACATGCCGTCCGGCGTGGTCTCGCCCATCTTGATGCCCAGCTTGGTTTCCAAATGGTGCAATGCCTTGTAGCCATCGCGCAGTTGGCAAGGCAGGTTGGTGCAGACGTTCAACTTGTACTTGCCCACGGGCTTTTGGTTGTACATGTTGTAAAAGGTCGTGACTTCATGCACGGCAATCTGCGGCATGTCCAGCACCTCGGCAATGACTGCCTCGCTCTCGGGCGTGACCCAGCCCAGCTCTTGCTGCGCAATCGACAGGCAGGCCATCACGGCAGACTGCTTTTGGTCGGCCGGGTACTTGGCCACTTCACGCGCAAAGCGCGCTTTGGTCGCTTCAGTAATCATCGGTCAATCTCTCCGAACACGATATCCATAGTGCCGATGATCGCCACCACGTCGGACAGCATGTGGCCGCTGACCACCTCGTCCATCATCGCCAAGTGAGCGAAACCAGGGGCACGAATCTTCAAGCGATAAGGCTTGTTGGCCCCATCACTTACCATGTAAATACCGAACTCACCCTTCGGGTGCTCCACTGCGGCATAGGCTTCACCTTCTGGCACTTTGAAGCCTTCAGTGAACAGTTTGAAGTGGTGAATCAACGACTCCATGTTGGACTTCATGTCCTCACGGGTCGGTGGTGCCACCTTGGTGTTTTCTGTGATGACAGGGCCAGGGTTGGCTCGCAGCCACTTGATGCACTGCTTGATCAGCTCATTGGACTGGCGCATCTCGGCCACACGCACCAAATAGCGGTCATAGCAGTCGCCGGTTTTACCAACAGGGACGTCAAAGTCCAGCTCGTCGTAGATCTCGTAAGGCTGCTTCTTGCGCAAGTCCCACGCGATGCCCGAGCCACGCAGCATGGGACCTGTAAAGCCCATATTCAGCGCACGCTCCGGTGTCACCACACCAATACCCACCATACGCTGCTTCCAGATGCGGTTGTCGGTGAGTAGATACTCATACTCATCGACGCACTTGGGGAAACGATTGGTAAAGTCTTCAATAAAGTCCAGCAGCGAACCTTGGCGGTTGGCATTCAGCTTCTCAATGCCCTTGGCATTGCGCACCTTGCTGGCCTTGAACTGCGGCATCGTGTCAGGCAAGTCGCGGTAGACGCCACCGGGACGGAAGTAGGCTGCATGCATGCGCGCGCCGGACACGGCTTCGTACATATCAAACAGGTCTTCACGCTCACGGAAGGTCCACATCAGGACGGTGGATGCACCGCAGTCCATGCCGTTGGAGCCCAGCCACATCAGGTGATTCAGCAAGCGGGTGATTTCGCTGAACATCACACGGATGTACTGCGCACGCTTGGGCACTTCCAGGCCCAGCAGCTTTTCGATGGCCAAGCAGTAGGCGTGCTCATTGCACATCATGGACACATAGTCCAGTCGATCCATATAAGGCAGCGACTGGATATAAGTTTTGTGCTCAGCCAGCTTTTCTGTGGCACGGTGCAGCAGACCAACGTGCGGGTCAGCGCGCTGGACCACTTCACCGTCCAGCTCCAGCACCAAACGCAACACACCGTGTGCTGCTGGGTGCTGCGGACCAAAGTTGATGGAATAGTTCTTGATTTCAGCCATTTTCTTCATCCAACAAACGCTACGCGCCTGTTAGTGCAAGCCTCCGTAGTTCTCCTCACGAATGATGCGAGGCGTGATTTCACGCGGCTCAATCGTGACTGGTTGGTAGACCACGCGGCGCTGCTCGGTGTCATAAGCCATTTCTACATGACCCGACAGCGGGAAGTCCTTGCGGAAGGGGTGACCAATAAAACCGTAATCGGTCAAAATGCGGCGCAAGTCAGTGTGACCTTCAAACACAATACCGAACAGGTCAAACGCTTCGCGCTCAAACCAGTTGGCACTGCTCCACAACTCGCACACTGAAGCGACGATTGGGAAGTCATCATCTGCGCAAGACACACGGACACGAACACGCTGGTTCAAACTCACGGACAGCAGGTGCGAAACAACAACAAAGCGCGCGCCTTCAACCCCAACTTCTTTGTAGGCGGAATAGTCAACGCCGCACAGGTCAACCAGTTGTTCAAACTGACAGCCCGGCGTATCGCGCAGCTTGCGCATCACATCCAAATATTGAGAGGCAGCGACTTCTACAGTCACTTCACCCAGCTTAACGGTGATGCTGCGAACTTGGTCTCCCAAGGCAGCGGCCACCACATCCCGAAGTGCTTCGGGCTGAATTGCAAATGCGGACATCCTCTCGGCTCCTTAAACGCGGGCGATGGTGTTCGTGCGGCGGATTTTCTGCTGCAGCTGGATGATGCCGTAGATCAGCGCTTCGGCTGTGGGAGGGCAGCCCGGCACATACACGTCCACCGGGACAATGCGGTCACAACCACGCACCACCGAATAGCTGTAGTGGTAGTAACCACCACCATTGGCACAAGAACCCATCGACAGCACCCAGCGAGGCTCTGACATCTGGTCATACACCTTGCGCAAAGCAGGTGCCATCTTGTTGCACAAGGTTCCAGCGACAATCATCAAGTCAGACTGACGGGGCGAGGGGCGAAACACCTCCGCACCAAAACGCGCCAAGTCATAACGCGCAGCTGCAGCATGCATCATCTCTACCGCGCAGCACGCCAACCCAAATGTCATCGGCCAGATAGAACCGGTTTTGGCCCAGTTCACCACAGCGTCATAGCTAGTGGTGACAAAGCCTTCCTTCATCACGCCTTCAATCATCGTGTGTCCTTTTTTGAGGATTACGTGGTGCTCATTCCCAATCCAGGGCGCCCTTTTTCCATTCGTAGGCAAAACCCACGACCAGAACGCTCAGGAAAATGAGAACAGCGACAAAACCGGCCACCCCTACGTCTTGCAGCGCAACGGCCCAAGGCAAAAGGAAAGCGATTTCCAAGTCAAACAAGATGAAAAGAATGGCGATCAGATAGAAGCGCACATCGAATTTCATGCGCGCGTCTTCAAAGGCTTCAAAGCCGCATTCATAGGGGGAATTCTTGGCAGCATCCGGGCGATTAGGGCCTAGAACATAGCCAAGAACTAAGGGAACGACTCCCACGGCGATGCCCACCAAAATAAATAGCAGGACCGGGAGATATTGCTCGAGGTTCATGTGAGGTCGCGTTTTCCGCTTGTTGACCTTGCCCTCGACCACTGCCTGATCATGGGCAGGCTGTATTTATGATGGTGCCGTCGGCGAGACTCGAACTCGCACAGCTTTCGCCACTACCCCCTCAAGATAGCGTGTCTACCAATTCCACCACGACGGCATTTTTACGTCTCAAATCACTCAGATCGCATGAGGAGCCCCCTCTAACTGGGCTATCGCTTTCTGAGCAACCTGAGGATTCTAACCCGATAAATGCTGCGCTACAGCATTTACCAAGGGTTTAAACCAATTATTTGGCAGGGATCTGATCCACGCCTTGTGCAGGTGCCGTGGGTACGGTGCTATCCACAGCCGGCGCTGTGACCGCAGGTACTGCTGGCACCGCCTCCAAAACACTGCCCGTGCTGACAGGACGTGCGTTACCCAAATAAGCCAACGCCAATGTCGCCACAAAAAACACGGTAGCCAGCGCCCCCGTGCTGCGCGACAAGAAGTTCGCGCTGCCGCTGGCACCAAACAAACTACCAGAGTTGCCACTACCAAAAGCAGCACCCATGTCAGCACCTTTACCGTGCTGCATCAAAACCAAACCAATCATGCCCAGCGCAGACAGCATCTGCACCGCCAAAATCAATGTCGCGAACGCGCTCATCTCTTCTACTCCTCAGTTAAACACCCGCAACCCAGCCATTAATTGGCTGCTGCAATGATCTGTAAAAAGTCAGCCGCCTTGAGGGATGCCCCTCCCACCAGGCCGCCATCGATATCCGCCTGCGACAGCAACTGCGCAGCATTGACTACATTCATGCTCCCGCCGTACAGCAGCGGCACTCGCTCAGCATGCGCCGTGGCAGCTGCCAGCTGCGCGCGCAACACGGCATGCACTGCTTGCGCCTGCTCAGGCGTTGCCGTTTTGCCTGTCCCGATTGCCCAGACGGGCTCGTACGCCACCACCAACTCACTCACGCACGGACCCACCTGGTGAATCACTGCCGCGAGTTGGCGCTTGACCACTTGCTCGGTCTGACCAGCTTCACGCTCCTGCAAGGTTTCCCCCACACAAACGATTGGCGTGATGCCCTTAGCCAGCGCAGCTTGCGCCTTGGCGGCAACCACCGCATCCGTCTCACCGTGGTATTGGCGACGCTCTGAGTGACCCACGAGCGCGTAACGCACCCCAAAGTCTTGCAGCATGGATACTGACACCTCACCGGTGTAAGCACCTTTTTCATGCTGCGACACATCTTGCGCCGCCACCGCAATCGCACTGCCTTGCAGCAAGGCCTGCACCTGCGCCAAATATGCAGCAGGCACAGCCACACCCACGCCACAGTTCAGCGGAGCGGGCAGCCCTTGCACCAATCCAGACACCAAGTCTGCGTTGGCTTGCAAGCTGCCATTCATCTTCCAGTTACCAACAATCAGTTTCTTCTTCATGGAGTTACAACATCATCAAGATGGAATCGATCACGGTATTGAGCCCAAGCCACGCCACCAATTACAAAAAGGATTTAAGCCAAATATGGCTTAAATCCTTGTGCAGCAAGCGCTAGCAGCTATTTTCTCAATAGCACACCCGCAAACCTCAGCTTGCGGAACGCATCAAGCCTAGGGCTTATTGCTGTTGCTGTTGTTGCTGCTGGTCAGCATCGGCAGCACCGTTTTGCTCAGCACGCGGCTGACGGGGCTCACGATATTCGCGACGCTGGCGATCTACAGGCGCAGGGCGCTCAGTGCGCTCAGGCATACCAGCAGGGCGATCCAGCAAAGCTTTCATGGACAGCTTCACACGACCCTTGTCATCCGTCTCCAAGACCTTGACCTTGACCACTTGGCCTTCTTGCAGGTAGTCGGTAACCTTTTCCACACGCTCGTGCGCGATCTGGCTGATGTGCAGCAAACCATCCTTGCCTGGCAGCAGATTGACCAGCGCACCGAATTCCAAGATCTTGACGATCGGGCCTTCGTACACCTTGCCAATTTCCACTTCGGCAGTGATCTCTTCGATGCGCTTCTTGGCAGCTTCGGCCTTGTCGCCATCGGTGGCGGCGATGGTGATGGTGCCATCTTCCTCGATATTGATCTGGGTGCCAGTCTCTTCGGTCAGCGCACGGATCGTTGCACCACCCTTGCCGATCACGTCACGAATCTTCTCGGGGTTGATCTTCATGGTGAACAGCTTGGGGGCAAAGGACGAGATTTCGGTCTTAGCCTCACCCATGGCTTCTTGCATCTTACCCAGGATGTGCATGCGCGCTTCCTTGGCTTGCGCCAAGGCCACTTGCATGATTTCCTTGGTGATGCCTTGGATCTTGATATCCATCTGCAGCGCGGTAATACCGTTGGTGGTACCTGCCACCTTGAAGTCCATGTCACCCAGGTGATCTTCATCACCCAAGATGTCGGTCAGCACGGCGAAGCGGTTGCCGTCCTTGATCAGACCCATGGCAATACCGGCCACGTGCGCCTTCATGGGCACGCCTGCATCCATCATGGACAAGCAGCCGCCGCACACCGATGCCATCGACGAAGAGCCGTTGGATTCAGTGATTTCCGACACCACGCGGATGGTGTAGGGGAATTCTTCCTTGGAGGGCAGGCAAGCGGCCAGTGCGCGCTTGGCCAGTCGACCATGACCGATTTCGCGGCGCTTGGTCGAACCCATGCGGCCGACTTCACCAGTGGCAAAGGGAGGCATGTTGTAGTGGAACAGGAATCGGTCTTCAAACTCACCAGCCAGCGCGTCAATACGCTGCGCATCACGCTCGGTACCCAGCGTAGAGATCACCAGCGCCTGGGTCTCACCGCGGGTGAACAGCGCCGAGCCGTGGGTGCGGGGCAGCACCGAGTTGCGGATCTCGATAGGACGCACGGTGCGGGTGTCGCGACCGTCGATACGGGGCTCACCCGCCAGAATTTGCGAACGCACGATGTTGGCTTCAATATCGAACAGCATGCTTTCAACCTTGACGCCGTCAAAGGCAATGCCTTGCTCAGTCAACGCAGCCTTGACTTCACCGTAGGCCACGCGGCAAGCGTGCGTACGCACTTGCTTGTTGCGCTCTTGGTAAGCGGCACGCAGCTTGGCTTCACCCAACTCAGCCACCTTAGCGATCAGCACTTCATCCTTGGCAGGTGCAGTCCAATCCCAAGCAGGCTTGCCGCCTTCACGCACCAAGTCATGAATGGCGTTGATAGCAACTTGGCTTTGCTCGTGGCCATACACCACAGCACCCAACATCACTTCTTCAGGCAACTGCTGGGCTTCAGATTCCACCATCAACACAGCCGATTCAGTGCCAGCCACCACCAGATCCATCAGCGAATCTTTGCGCTGTGTCTGGCCGGGGTTGAGCACGTATTCGCCATTGATGTAACCCACGCGGGCTGCACCGATAGGGCCATTGAAAGGCAAGCCGGACACCGCCAAGGCTGCGGAAGTCGCGATCATTGCAGCAATGTCGGCATCCACTTCAGGGTTCAACGAGATGGTGTGGATCACCACGTGCACGTCGTTATAGAAACCTTCTGGGAACAGAGGGCGGATGGGGCGGTCGATCAGACGCGAAGTCAGAGTTTCCAGCTCGGAAGGCTTGGCTTCACGCTTGAAGAAGCTACCAGGGATCTTGCCCGCTGCGTAAGTCTTCTCGATGTAGTCAACCGTCAAAGGGAAGAAGTCTTGACCGGCCTTGGCAATCTTGGAACCCACCACAGTGGCCAGCACCACGGTGTCGTCGATATTGACCAGCACAGCGCCGGAAGCTTGGCGAGCGATCTCGCCGGTTTCCATGGTGACAGTGTGTTGGCCCCACTGGAAAGTCTTGGTCACTTTATTGAACATCGTCATGTATGTACTCCTATTGGAATAGCTGGATGCGCACACCCAGCAATGTTTTGGAGGCAAAACAGAACACGATGCCATTCCACAAGCGCGCTTACAGCTATCAAAACTACAGCACTTTCACCGTAAACACGGTTATGGAATGACACAGCTTCGCTCTGTTTTCACCAACTCCAAAGTAAAAAACGCCTGAGCTAGACGGTCTAACTCAGGCGTTTTGATCTTGCACTGTGCTTACTTACGCAGGCCCAGCTTCGCGATCAAAGCTGTGTAACGCTCTGCGTCCTTGCCCTTGAGGTAGTCCAGCAGCTTGCGACGACGGCTCACCATGCGCAGCAGACCGCGACGACCGTGGTGGTCCTTAGCGTTTGCTTTGAAGTGGGGAGTCAGTTCGTTGATGCGTGCTGTCAGCAGTGCTACTTGCACTTCTGGGCTACCAGTGTCGTTTTCGGAACGAGCGTTAGCCTTAACAACTTCAGCCTTCTTATCGGCAGCGATCATTTTGTTTTCCTTGTCTGTGGTGGCGTGAGGAGTTTGAACCCCAAGCACCTAGGTTACTTGCGCCGTGGGCTGGAAGGGCCGGCGGCGTGCGTCTTGCACCATGCAAAACTTGGCTATTGTAGCGGATTCCACTTAGCAGCATGTAAGTCCACAGCCAGCAAACGAATCAATCTATTGATACAGCAACTACCACCTATCTCCTCATTTATAGCCACTAGTCAGTCAGCCACTCTTTACCAAGCCATACATCTTTAAGGTTGTTTTATGCATCTCGCTCGTTGCTCTCAAAATTTTCAAAAGCCCGCACCTTCGCAGCAAGGGTTCACCTTGGTTGAACTCATGGTGACGCTGGCTGTACTGGTTATTTTGCTGGGTATTGCCGTTCCCAGCTTTACCCCACTGAGGGAGCGCTGGCAAGCCAATCAAGCCATTGCAGACTTGGAGTCTTCCTTGTTTTACGCACGCTCCGAAAGTATTCGCCGGGGCGGCGGAATTTCTCTGATACGCACTCCTAGCAGCGACAGCTGTGCTGCTGCCGACAACGAATGGCAATGCGGCTGGACTTTAATCATTGACACCAATCAGGACGGGATTGCCGATGCATTTAATGCAGGCGAGGAAAACACCACACTGCGCCCGTTCAGCCACAACTACACCAACCTCGCCATCGCTGCGTCGGTCAATAGCAACACCATCTTGATTGATCGCTGGGGCGTATTGTCCTTGGCAGGTTTAGAAAACAGCAGCATCTTTAGCTTTGACGCGCGCCCTTTATCACAGCCCAATGCAGATACCCAAAGACTTTGCATCAGCGCTGGCGGTCACTTGCGCAAAATCAAAAATTCCGCCAATTGCAACGCTTAACCGACAGTCCTTAAACCGCCCATCCTCGAAATACTTTTGCTATAGATGAAAGATTGCAAATGATCACTTTCTTCGTCATGAATAGCACCTACACGTCTTCCAGCGGTGTCACCATGGTTGAGCTGCTGACCGTTTTATCTATCACTGCCATTCTCTTGGCCTTAGGGCTGCCACAGTTTCGAGAGATACACGAGCGCTGGCAGGTTCTGCAAACCACGCGAAGCCTAGAGTCCACACTGACCCTTGCACGCTCTCTAGCCATTCAACGAGGCGGCAATATTGGAATACGCAAAAATGATACTGCCGCGCAAGGCTGCCAAAACGCGAGTACCAACCAAGCATGGGGGTGTGGCTGGTTTATTTATGCAGATACGAATGGCAATGGCTCATGGAATGTTAATGAGCCCAAACTGCACGAAGTCGCCCTCAATGGAAATGTCAACGTAATGCACACCTCCGGAGGGAACAATATCAAGTTTGATCGCTTTGGAATGGCCAGCGGCCTGAATGCCAAAGGCTTCACACTCAGCCCAGAAACCACTGGGATCTCATCAGCAACCATCCAAACACTTTGCATGAGTTCCGGAGGACGCATTCGCCTTATCAACGACAGCAGTTGCCCAAAAAAATGAAAACACATGCTCCACGCGCTCTACAACGCGGCATCACCTTATTGGAATCCTTGGTGGCTATTGTCGTGATGGCATTGGGTATTTTGGGAATTCTTGGTGTGCAAATGCGCACACTTACCAACACACAAACCAGCCTCTACCGCGCTCAAGCGATTCGCCTGATTGAGGATCTCAACGAACGAATGATGGCCAATCCGAACGCCTTTCTCAATACAGGCAACTACCTCACGACTTGGGCCGACGAGCCAGAAGTCAACACTCGATGCAATGACTCTGCTTGCGACAGCTCAAACCTTTCGCAGTTTGACTTAGCACAATGGAAAACTCAGGTTGCTAGCACCTTACCCAACGGAAACGCCAGCGTTTTCACTTCTGATGACGAGGCATCTGACAATAACCGACGACAACTTGGCGTCATGGTCAGTTGGCGTGAAAACGAAAGTTCTCAAAACGATGACTACCGCACACCACTGGATGCCAGCACCGGAGGCGGTGCAGGGGATAACAAAAGCTGTCCAGCCAATCAAACTTGCCACCTGCAATTTTTACCCGTAATGGCCCGTTGCGCTCCTTATTTCGCAGGAAGTAATGTGCAAACTTTCTGCCCTGGCTCCTGACTGACTTCAGCACCAAGCACTTTGCCCACAAGACCATTTCTATGCGTGCACCACTTTATGCCACCATGACCACCAACAGGTGCCAACGTCAACAACAAAAAGGGCTCTCTCTTGTCGAGTTGATGGTTGGTATCGCGATTGGGTTGCTCACAGTAGCCGTCGCCATGGGCGCTCTGATGGCGTCACGTAGTGTCACTGCAACCGTCAGCGATTCCAGTTTGCTACAGCAGCAATCAGCCTATGCTTTTCGTGTGCTTGCCCAACAATTACGACAAGCTGGCTCTATGCGTCTGAACTTAGCGGCACAAAAAACAGATGGTGCAGCTATAGAGATTACCGACCTCGTAGCGTTTGAAACCCAAGCTCCAGGGTTCAACCCCAACCTAGACATCCTCCAAGGAGTTGATGCGCCAGGGACCAATCAGTTTCAGCTCACCGTGGGTTATCGCAACTACACCGAGCAACTGCATATTGCATCTGCAGCCAATAACAACCGCGAGTCCTTGCTACGCAACTGTCTAGGTGAACAAGGCAGCAATGACCGCATTCTCAGTCGTTTTGTTTTACGCAACAACACACTGTCTTGTGCTGGCGAAGGCAATACCCAGCCAATCGTGGATAACGTGGCCAACTTTCAAGTCCGCTACCTCATGCAAACCACGCCCCACGGTAATCCCCAAATGCAATATATGAATGCAGCAACAGTCAATGGGCGCTGGGCCCAAGTCTTTGCAGTAGAGGTGTGTTTGGTGCTTTACGGCAATGAAGTCATAGATATGCCAGCAGGCAGCAGCTATACAGACTGCCCTTCAGCAGACGGAGTTATTGCCACAGTTGATATGACCGCTCTAGAACAACCGCGTAACCGGCGGATGCACAAGACATTTCGCTCAGTTTTTCAATTACGCAGCCAAGGTCTCTTGCAAACCAGCAGTTAAGGCTCGCATCATCCATGCCACTCATGCATAAATCAGCCTCACCCCATCAACGTGGCGTCGCGTTGTTTGTGGTAATTATTTTCGTCATGCTTTCCATGCTGCTTGCGCTCTGGGCTTCGCGTACCGCATGGTTCAACGAGATCATCGTGGGAAACGATGCAGATTATCAGCGTGCATTCGAGGCTGCTCAGGCACTGCTGCAAGATGCAGAACTGGACATTCGCCGCGAACAAGCAAACGGCCAAGCCTGTGCAATCAATGACAAGGATGAGAACGTCTGCCGTAGAGGCAACGGCATTGAGCGCCCCCCTGCTGAAGATCAGGACATTGGCACACTCCTAGCACATCTTGACACCAACGGCGGCACAACCAAGTGCCGCAATGCCCTTTGCGTCAAACGCACCTCTGAACAAGATTTTTGGAACAACGCGGACCCCAAAAAAGGCATCACGTTGGCAGAAATGGAAGGCATCGGCCTTGCCAACAACCTTCCTCCCGTAGGAGCACGTTATGGTCAATACACGGGAGCAACCACAGGCGCCGCAAGCAATCCCATATTAGCCGAACGAGGTGAAGGTAGAGGCGGCTGGTATTGGATTGAGGTTCTGCCATATATCAAAAATGCCAATAGCAGTGGTTTGATTCCGAATAACACCAGCTACCTGTTAGATATCAGCCTTGATACCTATGTGGTGTATCGCATCACTGCAATTTCGCATGGACTTAAATCCAACACGATGGTGGTGCTGCAGCAAACCTATGCACGCCAAAGACGCAAAGACTGAAGCCCTTTGCCCGCCGACTCTGATTTTTAGATATTTTGATTTGCAGGAGCCCGCCATGTCTCACACAGTCGTTGTTAGCCCCTATTTTCGCAAGTCCTTACTGGCACTCGCGGTTGCAGCTATTTTCACGCCGTATTACGCCCATGCTTTAGACCTTGCCCAGTCTCCGCCTGGTACTGTAGACCCTTATGTGGCACCCAATGTGATTATCTCTATTGATGACTCAGGGAGTATGGGGTTTCGCCTGAATGCTGCGAACGCCACGGGTGCCAACAACACGACAATTCCAAATAATGATGGAACCTGGCCTGCATCTAGCAGGCGCATGAACGTATTAAAATATGCTCTAAAGCAAGTATTTACCGACCAGTCTTTATTGCCTGATAAAAAAATACGTCTTTCTTGGCAAGCAATGTGGAACAATGGAAATTCCGTAAAAAAATACAATGACTTAGATTACTGGTACGGTGGTAGCCAGGAAAACCCAGGGAGAAATAAAACCCCTGGAGCAAATAATGTAGGAAGTGGCAACAAAAACAGTATGAAAATACTCGATGCTACACATCGTTCAAATTTCATTGAGTTTGTAGATTACTTGCTACCTCAAAATGGCACTCCTTCCCACTTAATGTTTAAACAAGCGGATGATTATCTGCGCACCAAAAGCAACGGCAATCCTGTTGTAGGCGGACCTTGGGCCACTAACCCAGGAGGGAACGATGCTCTCAGCAAAGAATTTTTGGGCTGCCGGCGCAACTATCACATTATGATGACAGACGGCCGCTGGAACGGCACTGCGTCTGGAGGAAATCAGGAAAGCCAATCGACACAACTCCCAGATGGAACCCAATATACTGCCAACTCAAGCCAAACACGGGTTTATTACGACAACTACACCAACACATTATCAGACTGGGCTTTTTATAGTTGGTCCAACAATTTACAACCATCCATCTATGATGCTTCTAACTCAAAAAAGCAAATATCACTCTCGAGCGATTACAGAAAAGCTCCTGACAGCGAAGTTATTGGCAATGTAAAAATAGATAAATATTGGAATCCTAAATACAACCCTGCCAACTGGCCTCATCTGGTCACCTACACGATTGGCTTTAGCGATGAAGCTATCACATGGCCTGGCGCATCCAGCATACAAAGGCCCAGCGAAACAACTCCCTTCGGCTACGACGGAAGTTTTCCTAACTTCGTCAATGGAACTGCTGTTTGGCCAGAAATGAATAATGAAAACAGACGTGCTCTTGATTTGTGGCATGCGGCCATCAACGGCCGGGGACGTTTTTATGCAGTTTCTAAGGGAGAAGATTTAGAGAAGGCATTCCGTGAAATTATTGGTGTTATTAACACCCAAGCTGAGCCTGATCGCAGTTCCGCCGCTATCAGTGGTATGTCTTACCAAGATAAGCCCGTGGGTATGTTTATTACAAGCAATTTACCGAAAGAAGCGTGGAAAGGCGAGGTGCGGGGCGTCAAGCTAGAGCTCACGGGGCAAACGGATTTATGGGGAAGCAAAACCACTGCGCAAATTCTTGATGCGACCTCGCCCTCCAACCGTGTCATCGTGACCTTGAATGACAGCAGTACACAGCCCGCTGGCATACCGTTTCGCTGGTCCAACCTGAGTACCGCGCAACAAAAATGCTTCAATGTCAAACCTGACAGCACGATTACCGCCAATTGCAGCGCCAACACCTCTGTGGACACAAAGGGCGAGCAACGACTGAACTATTTGCGTGGCGACCGCACCCTGGAACTCGCCAATAGCAATGGCGTATTCCGTAACCGCCAAAGCCGGCAAGGCGACATCGTCAATTCCAATGTATGGTACACAGGCACCCCTGTCAGCAATTACGCTTTGACTGGTTATGCCAAGTTCACGGCAGATCAAAAGAACAGGCTACCCATGATTTATGTGGGTGGTAACGACGGTATGTTGCATGGTTTTTCGGTGGAAGACGGAACCGAAAAAATTGCCTACGTACCCCGCGCCGTGCAAGCTAACCTAACGCGCCTGACCTGGCCTTCGTTTGACGACAACCACCGCTACTTCGTCGATGGCTCGCCCATGTCTGGTGATGTGGACATCAACGACCGCAACAGCACCTCACACACGCCCGCTTGGCGCACTATGCTGGTTAGTGCTTTGGGTGCTGGAGGAAAAGGCTATTTCGTTCTGGATGTGACCAATCCCTCCAATTTTTCAGAAAACAATGCGAGCGCACTGGTGGTCATGGACAAAACGCTGCACAGCGAGGAAACCATCAACTGCAGCACCACCGCAACCGACGATACCGCGTGTGTCAACACTGCCAACGCTGATATCGGACATATTTTTGCAACGCCCAGCACCGATGACAGCAACCCTCTAGTTACAGGCCAAATCACACTGCTCAACAACAACCGTTGGGCGGCCATCATGGGCAATGGTTACAACAGCAAAAACGGTCGCCCCGTCCTGCTGATTCAGTATCTGGATGGCAACAAAGAGCTGCTGCGCCTGCCTGCCACAGCCGCCAATGCCACGGGCGCCAACGTCAATGACAATGGCCTGTCAGCCCCTCGTTTGGTGGACATCAACAACGATGGCCGCCCGGATGTGGTGTATGCAGGGGATCTCAAAGGCAATATGTGGAAGTTCATGATCGCCAGCAAGTCTTCCAACACCTGGGGAGTGGCTTTTAACGGAGACCCGCTCTTTACTGCCCGTGGCGGCACTGCAGGTTCACCAGCTACCCGTACTTTGGTGCAGCCCATTACAGCCCCCCCCACCGTTCGAGCCAACGATCGCACCACCGTAACAGGGACCGGCACCAACCAAAAAGTACTCTTCGTGGGCGGCATGATGGTGGCGTTCGGAACTGGCCGCAACGTAACCAATTCAGACCCCGACAATACCGATAGTCAGACTTTGTATTCTGTGCTCGACAACACTCGCTATACCGTGGCGATCAACGCAGACGACAAACAAAGCTATGTATCCGTACACCCGGGCGACAGCAGCAAATCCATCCCCGCTCCCACACCGCTGGGTACAGGCCTGAACAGTGAATCCAAACAAACCTTGCTGGCACAGCAAAAAGTCGGCGACGCTTTTAAGGGACAAGGCAAAAGCGAAGGGCGTGAATATTGGCAAATTGACCCAACCAGTGCCACAGGCAGCCCTTCTGTAAACTGGAATACCCAGCGTGGCTGGTACCTAGACTTGCCAGCCACTGGTGAGCGTCTACTCAAACCCATGAGCTTGTATGACGGTAGCAATATTCTGGCGGTGTACACCCAAGTCCCCGCGAAAGGTTCCAACATCAACCAGGCAGTAGAGAGCTGCGAGGCATCCGCCGTGGACGAAGAGCGCCAATTCCTCACCATGCTCAACATCATGGACGGCAAACGCCCGTCCGTGCAGTTGATGGATATGAATGGCGATGGCTTCTACGACCTGAGCGCGGATCATGGTGTCTCTCGCATGCGTGTCGTCAAAGGTGCACACCGCATCATTGGACAAGTTCAGCAGTCCACGGACTACGGCAAGGGTGACTCATTCAACCTAGCCCGTATGCCAGAGCAATCTATGCGCCCAAGCTGGCGCCAGTTGAAATAAAAACATACCAATCAAAATCATGCAGAAAAATAAAGGCTTTACGCTGATCGAGATGATGATTGTGGTGGCAATCATCGGCATCCTAGGTGCCGTGGCCTACCCGAGCTATACCGAGTACGTCATGCGCGGGCACCGTGCAGATGCGCGCGCAGGGCTTTTGCAAACACAACTATGGCTGGAGCGTGCTGCAACGGCCAATGGGGTGTATCCCACTGCCTTACCAGCCGTACTGACCTGGGCCAATGACAACACCAAGCGCTATACGATAGGTTTTGCAGCCAACAATACCAACGCCACTTTTACGCTCACAGCCACCCCAAAAGCAGGTGCTCAACGCAATGACCGATGCGGCACTCTCACCTTGACACACACCGGAGAGCGCAATATCACGAACAGGCCTGCTGGTAGCAATATGACTGCTACAGATTGCTGGAGCCGCTAAGACTCTTTCAGTGCGTTACCATCCAGTCGCCATGACTGAACTAACGCCTATATCTGCTCACATGCAACAAGCGCTTGACCTGGCCCGTCAGGCGCTTTTCATTTCCAATCCCAACCCGCGTGTTGGCTGCGTTTTAGTCAATACCCAAGGCCAAGTGATTGGTCAAGGCTTCACCCAGCAAGCCGGTGGGCCGCATGCCGAAGTCATGGCGCTGCGCGATGCCGCGGCGCAAGGCTATGACACCCGTGGGGCGACGGCCTATGTCACGCTGGAGCCCTGCTCCCACACCGGACGCACAGGCCCCTGCTGCAACGCGTTGATCGATGCCGGCATCGCCAAGGTGGTCGGCGCCATCACCGATCCGAACCCGCAGGTGGCCGGGCAAGGCTTTGCCAAGTTGCGCGCGGCTGGCGTCGCAGTGGAGATGGACGATGCTGCAGGTGCAGCATCGCGTGAGCTCAATATCGGTTTTTTCAGCCGCATGGTGCGCGGCACGCCCTGGGTACGGCTGAAGGCAGCCACCTCACTGGATGGCGTCACCGCTTTGCACAATGGTCAAAGCCAGTGGATTACCGGGCCTGCAGCGCGTGCCGATGGCCACGCGTGGCGCGCACGCGCCTGTGCCGTGCTCACAGGAATTGGTACTGTGCTGGAAGACAATCCACGCCTGAATGTGCGCGAGGTTGCCACCCCACGCCAGCCCAAAGTGGTGGTGGTAGACAGCAAGCTGGACATGCCGCTGGATGCTCATGTTTTAAAAGCAGCCAGCGGTTGCACCATCTACACTTCAAGTACTAACCCATCTAAAACTGAGGCTTTGCAGGCGCTAGGCGCTACAGTTATTGCTATGCCGAACGCGGCGGGTAAGGTCGATCTGGCAGCCATGCTGCGTGATCTGAGCGCTCGGGGCACCAACGAGTTGCATGTCGAAGCAGGTTTTAAACTCAACGGCTCCTTCTTGCGGGAGGGCTTGGTCGACGACTTGCTGCTGTACATGGCACCCAAGCTGCTGGGTGCAGGCGCCATGGGCATGGCCCAGTTTGGCCCGCTGCAAGCGCTGTCCCAAGCCACACCTTTGCAGTGGCACGATGTCGCGCGCATCGGTGACGATTTGCGCATCGTGGCTCGTGTGGCGGCGCGCGATCAGTTTTAGCCGTTAACCACCGTCAAACCCTCTGACGTCCGACATGTGCGCTTTACGCGCACCGCTATACCTGAGCCATGTCCATCTTGCCTCTGGCGCACATGCGTTTCCCTTGGCGCAGCCACCTTCTCACAGCCTGCTGGTGTGCTGCGGTGCTTGCACTCAGTGCCTGCGGCAGCTTGCCGCCCATGCCGCCGCGCAGCGCCAGTTATGCACTGGCACAGCCCTCGCAAACCCCGCTGGGGCAAATGGTGCAAGCGCAGCGGCAGGCCAGCGGCACGGCGTACCGCACAGGGTTTGCCTTGCTGGGCGGCGCCGATGCCGCGTTTTCCAGCCGTTTGGCCTTGGTGCAATCTGCCACGCAAACCTTGGACTTGCAGTACTACGCGATCCACGCCGACGCCAGTACCGCACGCTTGCTGGAGGCTGTGGTGCAAGCCGCTGAGCGCGGTGTGCGCGTGCGCGTGCTGTTGGATGACTTCCATGGCGCAGGCAAAAATGCGCAAATCATGCGCTTGGCGTTTGTGCCGGGCATTGAGATGCGCATGTTCAACCCCTTGGCCGGGCCGCGTGGCTCCACCGTGATGCGGGCGCTCTCGACGCTGGCTGACTTTCAGCGCACCCAGCAGCGCATGCACAACAAGCTGTTTATTGCGGACAACACCATCGGCATTACCGGCGGGCGCAATCTGGGCGATGCCTATTTTGATGCGCTGGACAGCGACAACTTCATTGACCTAGACATCATGGCGGCAGGCGATGCCGTGCGCCAGTTGTCCTCCAGCTTTGACCGCTACTGGAATGACGCACGCGCCTACCCGGTCAGCGCGCTCATCTCCGAGCAACAACTGCTCCAACTGCGCCGCACCCCGGACAACCACGAAGACGAAGCCGCACTGATCCAGACCGCCATTCAGACCAGCAAAACGGCCAGTTTGCCCCCCATGAATTTGGCGGCGATAACCTGGATCTGGGCGCCATCCTTGGTGCTGGCCGATGCGCCGGGAAAAATTTTGCCGCCGCCGGAAGACTCCCCGCCGGAGGGGATGGTGTCTGAGGAGCTGGCGCCCGAGCCTGCGGTGGATGAGCCGCCCTCAGCCCCCACCACCCTGGCCCAGCAACTGGCGCCCGGCGCCTTGCCTCCATCGGGGGCCATCCACTCCACCAACCGCCAGGCTTTGCGCGAGGTGATGACGCCCGTCATTGCCCAGGAGAACGTGGTCAGCGGCTTGCTGGCTTTGATTGACCAAGCCCAGTCTGACGTTTTGATCGTCTCGCCCTACTTTGTGCCGGGCAACGATATGAAGCGTGCCTTTGCACGCGCGCGCGAACGCGGCATACGGCTGCGCATTCTGACCAATTCCTTGGCCTCCAACGATGCGCCGCTGGCGCATGCGGGCTACGCACGGCACCGCAAAGAACTGCTGGCGCTCGGCATTGAGCTGTATGAGCTGCGCAGCCTGCAGGACGGCCGCGTGGGCACCGGCACGCTGCGCGGCACCGCGGGCACCATCACTGGCTCGCAAGGCGGCTCGCGCGCCATGCTGCATTCCAAAATACTGGTGCTGGACCACAAGCTTACCGTGGTGGGGTCCATGAATTTGGACTTGCGCTCCCAGCTGCAGAACACCGAAATTGCCCTGCTGATTGCCTCGCGCCAACTGGCGCAGGAGGCCACCGCCAACATTGAAGCCAGCCTGCAAGAAGCCGCTTGGCTGGTGGAAGACACTGCCCACGGGCTCGTCTGGCGTGCGCCCCAAGGCAGCGACTGGGGCGACCAAACCCGCGAACCCGACGCCAGCTTGCCGCTGCGCATGATGATTCACCTAATCGGCCCGCTGGCACCCGACCACCTGCTGTAACACCGTCGCCAGCTTCACGGGCCTGGCTGCGGCACACCATGCAGCACCGGTAATGCCGGCCACGCCGGCAATGCGTTGTGTGCATGCCCCAAGCGCATCGGGCACAGCCCGCCGCTTTCATAGTGAGAGCAGCCAGCGCTGGTCAGCGCTTCAATTCAGTGCAGGAATACCTTCAGGCATACGATCTACGTACGCTGACAGCTCATTTTTATGCAGCACAAAGTCTGCGCCGTAGCGCGCACACTCTTGCTCCAGCCAGTCAGCCACCAGGCTTTGCTGCGTCAGCACCCGCACGCTCTGGAAGGCGACTTCCGCTTCAGGGTAGCGGCGGCGCATCAGGTTCAGCCACTGCTTCAGGCGCCCCGCACGCTGGTTGGGCGTGAGATCGCGGCACACCAGCCACCAAAAGCGCTGCAGGTGAGGCAGCATCGCAGCCCACGGCACCGCTGGCGCAATCTCAGCGGGTACTGCCTCTGAAGGTGGTGTGCCCTGCGCCATTCCCGCACGCAAGGCCAGCGCCAGCCCGGGGTCTGCCACACTGCCGCGCCCCAGCATCAAATCGTCACACCCTGATTGCTCCCGGCAGCGCAGTGCTTCTTGCACCGTCCAGATCTCGCCATTGGCCACCACCGGCACCTTCACCACGGCTTTAATGTCCGGAATCAGCTCCCAGTAGGCGGGCGGGCGGTAGCCTTCTACCTTAGTGCGCGCATGCACCACCAGTTCACAGGCACCGTTTTCCACCATGGCCAGCGCGCATTCACGCATCAAGCTTTTGTCGTTGAACCCCATGCGCATTTTGGCGGACACCGGCAAATGCGCAGGCACGGCCTGGCGCACAGCAGCCACCAGCTTGGCAATGCTTTCCGGGTCTTGCAGCATGGAGGCGCCTCCGCCGTGGCGGTTCACGGTTTTGGCCGGGCAGCCAAAGTTCAGGTCAATGCCTTCAGGGTTCAGCCGCGCCAAATTGGCGGCATTCGCAGCCATGTAATCCGGGTCAGAGCCCAGCAGTTGTGCGCGCACCGGCACGCCTGCCAAGGTTTTGCTGCCGTTGAGCAGCTCGGGCATATAACCCAGAAAGACGCGATCCGGCAGGATGGAGCCGCTGACGCGGATGAACTCTGAGACGCAGCGATCCACGCCGCCCACACGGGTCAGCACATCGCGCAAGACAAAATCGAGCAAGCCCTCCATCGGGGCCAAAAGCAGTCGCATGTAAATTTCACCACGTCTTCACGGGATGGCACTTAGGTATAAAAAAGGCTTCTAGCGCTTATGTATCAAGCGCTGCAAGCTATGCTTTTCAAAAGAACAAACATCCACTTCACCGCCCCGGTCACGTGTATTGTCGCAAGCTTGCTGCGGCTTTGCCGGTGGTTTCACGGGGCTGTCACAAGCTGCAGGTGCAATAGCCTGCATGTTTTTACAGCGCACCACCAAGGCACAGTCTGAGCTCGCCCCTGGCCAGCGCAGCTTGGGCCTGCGCGAGCGCTCCATGCTGCTGCTGGCAGAAGGCACACCGCTGCATCAGTTGCAAGCCATGTACCACGGTGAAGGCGCAGCGCTGGTGGAGCAACTGCTGCATGCCGGTTACTTGCAAGCCGCCAACTACGCTGCAGCGCCCACAGCCGAAGCCACTGCTGGTGCCCCAGCCTCCGCACCAACCATCAGCCTGGCAGGGCTGCGCATGTATATGTTTGATCTGTGTGAGCGCATGTTTGCCAACCGTGCCCACGACACCGCCCAACATCTGCGCCAACGGCTGCGTGAAGCCCGCGACGTCGACAGCATGCTGGCAGTGCGCGACGAACTTCTGCTGGCCATTCAAATGCATGCTGGCGCACAGCGTGCAGAAACCATTCGCCAGCAGCTGATGCACATGCTGCCCGAACGCAGCCTGGAGACCAGTTAAGCCTCCAGGCGCAGGCACGTATGTCCGCCCGTATGCATGCAGGTGGGTTCAGGCCACCTTGGCTTTCAAACGCCACAGCGAAGTCATCTCTGCCGCGCGTGCTGCATGCAATGCATCGCTGGTATCTTGCGCTTTGCCATGCGTCGGCTCAGTATCCATGCGGTAGACCACATACAGGCCTGCCGCATCGATCCAGCCCATCAGCTCTTCGCGGCTGCGCAAACCCAGGTGCTCTGCCAGGTCCGACAAAATCAGCCAGCCTTCGCCCTCGGGCGTCAGGTGCGCGCGCAAGCCATTCAGAAAACCGCGCAACATGGCGCTGTTCTCGTCGTACACCGCATGCTCCAGCGTGGTGACTGCGCGAGCGGGCAACCATGGAGGGTTGCAGACAATCAGCGCCGCCTGCCCTTCGGGGAACAAATCGACCTGCTGCAGCTGCACCCGGTCACTCAGACCCAAGCGCGCAATATTGTCTTGCGCACAAGCCAGCGCACGGGGCGACATATCGGTGGCCACTACCTGCTTGACACCGCGTTTGGCCAGCAGCGCCGCAAGCACGCCGGTGCCGGTACCAATATCAAAGGCGCGCTCACGCGCACCTTCAGGCAAAGGTGCCTCATTGACCAGCGCCACATACTCGCCACGCACGGGCGAGAACACACCGTAATGCGGGTAGATGCGCGCTTCCTTGCCCAGCACGGGCATGGCCACCCCTTTTTTGCGCCACTCGTGCGCCCCCACCACGCCCAGCAACTCGCGCAGCGTCAGCACTTGCACGGCGGCATCCGCTGTGGGCGCGCCCCAAGCCTCGGTGCAAGCCACTTTCCAATCAGGTGCGCGGCGCAGTGCGATGCTGTAGTCCGGCTGCAGCGCAATCAGGATGCTGCCCAGCACGCGCGCGCGCTGGCCTTGTGCCATGCGGTAGTGGTGAAAAGCCTCTGCCGGGGTTTGTGCCGCTTGCTGGCTAGACGCTCGCAGTTGCTTGCGTACTTTGGCGGTGCTTTTGCCCGCAGGTTTGTCCAGGCGGCGCTTGAGCGCATCCAGCAACAGGCGGGCATTGTGAAAATCACCCTGCCACAGCAAGGCGGTGCCTTCGCAGGCCAGGCGGTAAGCGGTATCGGCGGGCATGGTGTCGTCCGCCACGACCACACGCCGTGGCGCGGGCAGGCCGCTTTCGCTGCGCCAAGCAGCTTGGTGGTCAATGCCTTGGTGTTGCCATTGCAGCATGTGGTGCTTTCTGTGAAGAGTCGAAATACAAAAAAATCGGCCCGCCGAAGCGGGCCGTGAGGCGGCAATTAGTTTAAGGGACGCTTTAAGCGAATTTCCTCAATCTTGATACCGCCCACTGGGGTGGTCTTGGCGGTCGACATTTCACGCTTGAAGCCAGCCATCTCATGGAAGCGCAAAGCACGCTCATTTCGCAGCGGCACCCAAACGGTCACGTTGGTACAGCCTTCTTCTTGCAGACCTTCGCGGGCTGCATCCCACAGCGTCACGCCGACACCTTTGTTCCAGTGCGAAGGGGCCGCATAGATGGCCCACACCTCGCCAGTGGTCTGGCGAGATTTTTCGTCACGGGAACGGTCAAAACCAACAAAGCCTACGATCTTGTCGCCGTCAATGGCAACATGCACTTGGGGCTCGCAGTATTCGATCGCCTCACGCCAGTAAGCTTGACGCTTCTCGACGGAAGACATGGCTTTCAGTTGGTCGTCAGGCACGATGCCACGGTAGGCTTCCAAAGCAGAAGCGGTGTGGATTTGTGCAATCGCCTTCGCATCGCGAAGCGTTGCAGGACGGACCTGGTAATTAGACATGGAAAAACCGAAACGGAAACTAGGTGTTGAAAACGAAAGTCCGCAATTGTCAGTGAAAACGCGAACTTCGCTTATGCCTGCTCGCTGTAGCCATTTAAGCGAGTACGGCTGTCAAAGGTTTCTTGCCCGCAGAAAAAGGATGTGCTAGGCCGTTGCAACGGCCTATAGCAAGCTGCTTGTTGCAAGCAGCTGGAGAGTGGCAAACGCTCAACCCAAGCGTTTGATCAGCGCCATGACGCGCTCAAACTTGGCTCCGTACGGCGGGTACAGCCAAGAGGCAGGGCTCCATTTTGCTTGTAAAAAGACCGACTTTTGGTGAGAAAAGCGTAAAAAACCATGCTCACCGTGATATGCCCCCCATCCACTGGGGCCCACACCACCAAAAGGCAGGTTGTCATGCGCCACGTGCATGAGCGTATCGTTCACCGTCACACCCCCGCTCACGGTACGGCGCAACACGCTGTCACGCAGCTTTTCATCCTTGCCAAACCAGTACAGCGCCAAAGGCCGTGGCCCCGCATTGATCGCTTGGATTACGTCATCCAGCCGGTCATAGCTGATCACTGGCAGCAGCGGCCCAAAAATTTCCTCGCGCATGATGTCCATGCCGGAATGCACGTTCCACACCAGTGCCGGTGTCATCTGGCGCTGCACCGCATCTCCCCAGCCGGGCGCAGCAGAGGAGGCAGCAGTCTGCGCAGGCTCCAGCCACTGCACATGTGCGCCCTGGCTCTCGGCTTGCTGGGCCAGGCCGCGCAGGCGGTGGAAATGCTTTTGATTGATGATGGCGGCGTAGTCCGGGTTGCCAGCGATAGCGGGGAAGAGCTGCGCCACAGCCTTGCGATAGGCCTGCTCAAACGCCTGCTCTTGCCCGCGCGGCAGCAGCAAATAATCGGGCGCAATACAGGTTTGGCCGGCATTGAGCAGCTTGCCATGGGCAATACGCAAGGCAGCCTGCTCCATATCGCAATCGGTGCCGAGGATGCAAGGGGATTTGCCCCCCAGCTCCAGCGTCGTGGACGTCAGGTGCTGGGCTGCGGCAATCGCCACTTTGCGGCCGACAGCCGTCGAGCCGGTAAACACCAGATGATCAAACGGCAGCCCTGCAAACTGGCTGGCCACCTGCGCATCGCCTTGAATCACACAAAATTCATCGGGTGCAAAAAATTGGCCAATCACATGGGCCAGCTGTGCAGACGTATGGGGCGTTAACTCACTAGGCTTGAGCATGACGCGGTTGCCCGCTGCAATCGCCGCAATGGCAGGCCCCAAGGCCAGCTGCAGCGGATAGTTCCACGGGGCGATGATGCCGACCACACCGAGTGGCTGGCGCTCGATGCGCGCCATGCTGGGCAGCAAGTGCAACGGCGTCCACACGCGCTGGTGGCGCATCCATGGGCGCAGATGGCGCAGGGTATGCGAGAGCATGCTGCGCAGCACCATGAGGTCTGCCATTTCGGTAAGCTGCGGCGAGCGCACGCCAAAATCCGCCTGCACCGCTGCAGCCAAGGTCGTGCCATGCTCCTGCAAAATTTTCTGAATGCGCAGCAAACGTTCCTTGCGCACCAGCGCAGGCACTTCAATATGCTGACGGCTGGCTTGGTGTTGTTGGTCGAAAAACGCGCGGATATCAGCTTGATTCATAAAGGCATGATAGAGAGCGGTATCGGGGAAACGCCAAGGAATCCCCCAATTCCACAACACGTTACAACTTCGCGGTAACCAAACGCTAATTGCGCGGAAGGCCGCGTTGCTGCAGACAGAAAAAAAGCAGGCCTAAGGCCTGCTTCTTATCAAGAAAGAACGGCATGCGCCAGCGTGCCCTCAGTGCACCTCACGCGCCTGAACGTCGCTGACTTCGCCTGCCACTTTGGACAAAATACCGCCGCGCTTGCTACCCGCAGCTGGGGTGAAGGGCGCGCCGCCCTCTTCTTTGTCGGCCGCGGCAGCACCGGCCATGCCGCCAAAGCTGCCTGCGCGCTGGTACATGCTGGCCCAGCTGCTGGCTGCACGCATGGGCATGACCCATGGCGTCACAGGCTGGCCGGTGAGCTTGGCCCATAGCGCACGCAGGCCCCAAAACGCAGCCAGCACGCAAGCGACCGTCAACAGGCTCAAAAAGAACGCCACACCAACCATCAACAGCACAATGCGCACGGTCCAACGGGTGAGCGAATTCAGAAAGTCGTTCAAAGCAATGCCTTTCAAATGCGGCCAGCGCCCTGAGGTACTGGCCGTGGAGGCTTAAGCCGCGCTATCAGCCACAGCACCTAAGCCGAATTTAAAGACGCCGGGCTCCTGCACGGGATCCACCGACACCTCGATCACGCTCTTGGGCGGGAACTTGCCCTCCAGCAAGGACCGTGACAGCGGGTTCTCAATGCGCTGCTGGATGGCACGCTTGAGCGGACGGGCACCAAAGACCGGGTCAAACCCTACTTTAGCCAATTCCGACAAAGCCGCGTCGCTGATGTGCATTTGCAAATCCATCTTCTCCAGACGCGACTGCAGCAATTGCAGCTGAATCTTGGCAATGGACTCGATGTGTGCAGCATCCAAGCCATGGAAGACCACGGTTTCGTCGATACGGTTCAAGAATTCGGGGCGGAAATGGGATTTAAGTTCCCCCCACACCGCTTCTTTGATGTCTTCGCTGTCCTGGCCCACCATCGCTTGGATCAGGTGCGAGCCAATATTGCTGGTCATCACGATCACTGTGTTCTTGAAGTCCACGGTGCGGCCCTGGCCATCGGTCAGGCGGCCATCATCGAGCACCTGCAGCAGCACGTTGAACACGTCGGGGTGGGCCTTTTCGACCTCATCGAGCAGCAGCACGCTGTAGGGCTTGCGGCGCACGGCTTCGGTCAGGTAACCGCCTTCTTCATAGCCAACATAGCCAGGAGGCGCGCCAATCAATCGTGCCACGCTATGCTTTTCCATGAATTCCGACATATCGATGCGCACCAGATGGTCTTCGCTGTCGAACATAAAGCCCGCCAACGCCTTGCACAGCTCGGTCTTGCCCACGCCCGTGGGGCCCAGGAACAAGAAGCTGCCCAGTGGCTTGTTCGGATCAGACAGACCCGAGCGCGAACGGCGGATGGCGTTGGAGACCGCAGAGATCGCCTCGTCCTGGCCCACCACGCGCTGGTGCAGCTTGTCTTCCATGTGCAGCAGCTTGTCTTTTTCGCCCTGCATCATTTTGGACACGGGAATGCCCGTGGCACGGCTGACCACTTCCGCAATCTCTTCCGCGCCAACGTGGGTGCGCAGCAGCTTGTGCTTGGGCGCGTCGCCATCGGCCTCGCTGGCCTGGGCTTCCTTGAGCTGTTTTTCCAAAGCGGGCAGCTTGCCGTATTGCAACTCGGCCACTTTGTTGAAGTCGCCCTTGCGCTTCAAATCTTCGATTTGCGTGCGGATGGCATCCACTTCCTTGCGGATTTGCTCAGAGCCTTGGGCGCTGGCTTTTTCGGCCTTCCAGATTTCTTCCAGGTCGGCGTACTCGCGCTCCAGCCCGGTCAACTCATCTTCAATGAGCTGCAGGCGCTTTTGCGAAGCCTCGTCCTTTTCCTTCTTCATGGCCTCGCGCTCAATCTTGAGCTGGATCATGCGGCGCTCGAGCTTGTCCATGACTTCAGGCTTGGAGTCGATCTCGATCTTGATCTTGGCGGCCGCCTCGTCGATCAGGTCAATCGCCTTGTCGGGCAGGAAACGGTCGGTGATGTAGCGGTGGCTCAACTCTGCTGCAGCAACGATAGCAGGGTCCGTAATGTCCACACCGTGGTGCGCCTCATAACGCACCTGCAGGCCGCGCAAGATGGCGATGGTGTCTTCCACCGAAGGCTCATCAACCAGCACTTTCTGGAAACGGCGCTCCAGCGCCGCGTCTTTTTCGATGTACTTGCGGTACTCGTCCAAGGTGGTCGCGCCAATGCAGTGCAGCTCACCGCGCGCCAGCGCAGGCTTGAGCATGTTGCCGGCGTCCATCGCGCCTTCGGCCTTGCCGGCACCCACCATCGTGTGGATTTCGTCAATGAACAAGATGATGCGGCCTTCTTCCTTGGCCACGTCATTCAGCACAGCTTTGAGGCGCTCTTCAAACTCACCGCGGTACTTGGCGCCCGCCAGCAGGCCGGCCATATCCAGCACCAGCACGCGCTTGTCTTTGAGGGTTTCGGGCACTTCGCCTTCCACAATGCGCTGCGCCAAGCCTTCCACAATCGCGGTCTTACCGACGCCGGGCTCACCGATGAGCACGGGGTTGTTCTTGCTGCGGCGCTGCAGCACCTGGATGGCGCGGCGGATTTCGTCGTCGCGGCCAATCACGGGGTCCAGCTTGCCCATGCGGGCGCGCTCGGTCAGGTCCAGGGTGTATTTCTTCAGGGCTTCGCGCTGGCTTTCACCTTCGGCGCTGTCCATGGTCTGGCCACCGCGCACGGCGTTGATGGCGGACTCCATGGCCTTGCGGGTCAGGCCGTGCTCCTTGGCGATCTTGCCTGCCTTGGTGTCGCTGTCGGCCAGCGCCAGCAGGAACAATTCACTGGCGATGAACTGGTCGCCGCGCTTGATGGCTTCCTTTTCCGTGGCCTGCATCAGCTTGCCCAGCTCGGAGCCGATGGTGACCTGGTCGTGGCCTTGCACCTCGGGCAGCTGCTTGATGGCGTTTTCAGCCGCCGTGCTCATGGCGGCCACATTGGCACCCGCGCGCTGCAGCAGGGCCTTGGGACCGTCGTTCTGGCGCAGCATGGCGGCCAGCAGGTGTAAGGGATCGATGTAGGCGTGGTCATTGCCCAGGGCGAGGCTCTGCGCGTCGGCCAGGGCTTCTTGGAATTTGGTAGTGAGCTTGTCGATACGCATGAAAGGCTTCCTTCAACGGTAAATCTGTAACTCCCTCACAACTGTGGGCTTTTTATGTTTTTTCAATAGTTTGCACGTGCAATCCGCATGCCTTCTATCTGCAAAAGCCCACCTATTGACGAGGCGCAGTGCAACAAAAAGTTCCTTGCAATCTTTTGATGATTGTCTTCAAGACGATTGAATGCTGCGTCAGACGATCGCTTCTAGACTGCAGCTCTTTATCGCTTTCCTGCCCTTCATGCCCTCTTCCTCTGCGCAACGCTACACCTTGCCCGCCATTGCCCTGCACTGGCTACTGGCTGCAGGCCTGATCGGCCTGTTGGTATTTGGCTGGTATATGGTGGATCTGCCGTTCTCGCCCACCAAGCTCAAGTACTACAACTGGCACAAGTGGGCTGGCGTGACCATTTTGTTGCTGAGCGTGCTGCGTTTGCTGTGGCGCATGACGCACCGCCCCCCCGCTTTGCCAACTGCCATGGCCGCCGCCATGCCCCGCTGGCAGCAGCTAGCGCACCACGGCGTACACCACCTGCTGTATGCGCTGTTTTTTGCCGTACCGCTGATCGGCTGGGCTTACAGCTCTGCGGCGGGCTTTCCCATCGTCTGGTTTGGCGTGTGGCAACTGCCCGATTTTGTGGCTGCCAACCCGGCGCTGGCCGAAGCCATCAAGCCCTGGCACATGATTTCGGCTTACACGCTGGTCGCACTGATTGCGCTGCACATTGCCGCCGCTTTGAAGCACCAGTTGATTGACCGCGATGGCCTGCTGCGCCGCATGCTGCCAGGCCAAGCACGCTGAGCCTCACGCCCTTTTTTATTTGTTAGATCGTCACCAGGACATCACCATGAATTTCGCGACCACCCTCCGCGCAGCAGCTTTGGCCGGCATGGC
This sequence comes from Comamonas sp. UBA7840, assembly GCF_002501455.1. Taxonomy (NCBI): domain Bacteria; kingdom Pseudomonadati; phylum Pseudomonadota; class Betaproteobacteria; order Burkholderiales; family Comamonadaceae; genus Comamonas; species Comamonas sp. UBA7840. The sequence goes on from NZ_DLTI01000032.1 coordinate 54,424, forward strand.
TTTGCTGGGCACTGCTGCAATGGCCCAGCAAGCGCTGGTGCCTGCACAAAGCAGCATCCACTTCACCGCCAAGCAGCTGGGCGTGCCTTTGAACGGCCACTTCAAGCAGTTTGCCGCGCAAATCCACTTTGACACGGCCAAACCCGAGGCCAGCAAAATCCACTTCACCGTGGATACCGGCAGCGCCACCATGGGCAGCAAAGAAACCGACAGCAATCTGATGGGCACAGACTGGTTCAACATTGCCAAGTTCCCCAAGGCCACGTTTGACTCCAGCGCCGTCAAGGCCCTGGGCGGCGGCAAATACCAGGTGGACGGCACGCTCACCATCAAGGGCAACGCCCAGAAGGTGTCGGTGCCCGTGCAGCTGACGCAGTCCGGCGCCACCACCACCGCTGCAGGCACCTTGCCGCTCAAGCGCTTGCCCTTCAAGATCGGGGACGGCGACTGGGCCGACACCTCCATGGTGGCTGATGAGGTCACCGTGCAGTTCAAGCTGGCACTGACCGGCGTGGGCAAGCTGTAAATCATTTTGGAAGCATCTAGCGCTGGTGTTCTGTGCCTTTCAAGATGTTTTGAATCTGAAAGCCAAGCAAAACATGCGCTAGCAGCTACTTTTTTTCATATTTTTCGCTTCACTTTTCCACAGGAGATTTCCATGCGCTCTACCCTGATTGCTCTGGCCGCCACCGGTTTGCTGGCTACCGCCGCCCACGCTGCACCCGCCACATACACCGTGGACCCCACCCACACTTTCGCAACGTTTGAGATCGACCACTTCGGAGCCTCAACCAACCGCGTGCGCTTTGACAAAAAGAGCGGCACCGTGCAGTTCGACAAAGCGGGCAAGACAGGTAAGGTAGAAGTAACGCTGGACATGAACGCCGTGAACTCCGGCACCGCCGCCTTTGACAAGCACTTGAAGAGCGCAGACATCTTCAACACCGAGAAATTCCCCGAAGCCAAGTTTGTCTCCGACAAGTTTGTGTTTGAGGGCGACAAGCTCAAGGAAGTCACCGGCCAGCTGACCCTGATGGGCCAAACCAAGCCCATCACCATCAAGGCCAACAAGTTCACCTGCTACGACAACCCCATGCTCAAGCGCGAAGTGTGCGGCGGCGACTTTGAAGCCACCATCGACCGCACCCAATGGGGCGTGAACTACGGCGTGGACTGGGGCTTTGCCAAGAACGTGCGCCTGGTGCTGCAGATGGAAGCCGTCAAGCAGTAATTCCGCCACGAGCACTCTACGAAACCAAAAAGGGCCCTGACAGGGCCCTTTTTTATGCTTCCCAGCGCGCCAGCGCCTGCTCATCGCTCACCCGCGCATCCACCCAGCGCGCGCCTTGCGGGGTTTGCTCTTTTTTCCAGAAAGGCGCTTCGGACTTGAGGTAGTCCATGATGAACTCGCAGGCCTGAAAACTCATGCCGCGGTGGGCGCTGGTGACGGCCACCAGCACAATCTGGTCCATAGGCTGCAGCGGGCCCACGCGGTGAATCACCTTGGCGGCGTAAATGCCAAAACGCTGCACCGCTCGGTCAATGATGGCTTCGATGCTTTTTTCCGTCATGCCAGGGTAATGCTCCAGCTCCATGGCCGAGACGTTGGCGCCTTCATTGCGATCGCGCACCGTGCCCACAAAGCTACACACCGCCCCGACTCGCGCATCGCCCTGGCGCAGCGCAGCCAACTCGCGGGAAACATCGAAATCTTCGCTCTGGATCAAAACACGTGGGGCATTCATATCCATGATTGTCGCAGCAGGCGCTGGCATGCATGCCCACACACGCACGAAAGCCAGCGCCATCGCGGTAGCATTGCGCCCCGCTCGTACTGGCACTCACCAATTACCACCTATGGCCACCCCCACCATTGATACCCCGGAGTACATGCTTTACCCCTCACCACGCAACGAGCACCGCGTGGTCTTTGAGCACCAGTGCTTTGTGCCCTACCCCTACGCCATCATCCACCTGCCGGATTTTGACTTTGAGGGCCGCGCCACCCTGTTTTCGGCCCGCCGCAAAGCTGACGACAAAAATGGCCAGTTGGTGACCTGTGAGCTGGAAATTGACATCCTGCGCTTTGAGCGCCTGTTTGACCCCGAATAAAAACCACCCCCACATCCCCGCCCACCGCAGTTGGACGGTTGCAACCAAGCCGAAGCCACTGGCAGTACTTTCGTAGCAGCAGGCCCAGCGACCACGGAGCAAAGGTTGTGTGACCCAGCCCCCCCGCCGCGTACCGCACGATCTCTCATGGACGACACCAGCCAAATCCAACCCACGGAAAGCTTTGCCAACCTGTTTCGCAGTCGCGCAGGGGTTTTTAAGACACCGATTGCCGAAGTCGTGGCGCGCTATGAGCTGTGCGAAGACCTGGCCTGCCATTTGGTCGAGCAAGCGCAAACGCTCTACCACAGCGGCAACTCCAGCGAAGCAGGCATCTTGCTGGGCTTTCACACGGCGCTGTCTACCGAAGGTGCCCCAGTCACGCCCGCTGAAGCCGGCTGGGTGATTCAGCGCCTGGCCGAGCTGCTGGAATGGCGGGCGCCGCAATTGCCTGCACCTTTGGAATAAGCACAAAAACAGGCTTTGACGCTGATCTGGCCTACGCAAAGCGCTACCAAAATTACCCACCCCTGTCAGTCTTCGCGCACAGGCAGGGGCGTTCATGACCGTCCATCACCTACCGCTCATCGGGTTACGCTATCCCTTCGAACGGACAGCAAGCTACCGCTGACCGCTATTGTTTTCACGCTTTATGGAGGCTGTATGAACAAAGACCAAATCACCGGCACGATCAAGGAAACCGCAGGCAAGGTGCAACAAAAGGCTGGCGAGTTGATCGATAGCCCTGAGCAGCAAGCCAAGGGGCTGGCCAAACAGGCGCAAGGGCTGGCCCAGCGGAAAGTGGGCGATGTCAAAGAAGCGGTAGAAGACGCCAAAAAGCGGATGTAACCAACGGGCCTAGCGATGGCACGCTCATCCAGTGCAGCGAGCTGCACGCCGTATCGGCACCGCAGTGCAGCACACCACAGCACTGTGTCATGTCGTGCTAAAGCGCCCACAAAAAAGGAGCACCTTGTGCTCCTTTTTTTGATTTACACACACTAACCCCATTCACACGCGGTCAGTCCTTTCACTGACTTGGGTCTGCGCCCCATCCGCATAGCGGTTCAAGATGCGCTGCACCTGCCCGTGCGTCCACAGCCCGCCCTTGGCGGCAGCAATGCCGCGCTCGTTGAGCACTTCGGCCATCTTGCGGTGCGTCAGGCCCTGCGCCACCAATTCGGCAAACAACGCTTCATGCAGCTTGGCAAAGGCATCGGCGGCGTTTTTACGCTTTTCGACCGTGGCACGGATGTTGTCGGCCCCGGCTTTGCCCAGTTGCACGCCACGGGCCTTGGCATCGCTCAGCGCCTGGCGCGTGCGGCGACTGATGGCAGCGTCAATCTCTGGTTTCGCGTCAGTCATACACGCTGCTTAGCCACCGGTGACGGGAGGGAAAAAGGCAACTTCATCCCCCGACTTGAGCGGTGCATCACCGCTGCACATGTCCTGGTTCAGCGCCATGCGCACGGCCTTGCCGTGGGCCAGCGCATGCGCCGCAGCGTCGCTGCGCGCCATCAGTTCGTCGCGCAAGGCGCCTACCGTCGCTGCAGTGGTTTGCAGGTCTTCGGAGCCTGTGCCCATGGCTTCACGGATGGAAGCAAAGTAACGCACGGTGATATTCATAGAGTTTTCTCCCTGCCCGCTCACATCAACTCGGTGAACGGAATAAAGCGCACGGTATCACCGGGCTGGATGGGCGTGAGCGGCGGGTTGTCGATCAAGCCATCGCCCCAGACCGTGGACGTCAGCACGCCCGAGCCCTGGTTGCCAAACAGTGCCAGAGTGCCATTGCCCGTGTGGCGCGCACGCAGGAATTCGCGGCGCTTTTCTTTCTTGGGCCATTCAAACTGCGCGGTCACTTCAATGGCTTTGGGCGCTACATCCTGCATGCCCTGCAGACGCAGCACAAAGGGGCGCACCAGCAGCAAGAAGGTGATGAAGCTGGAGACCGGATTGCCGGGCAGGCCCATAAAGTGGGCCACGCCTGCAGACGTATCTTTGCCGTTGCGCCAGACCTTGCCATAGGCAAAGGGCTTGCCGGGCTTCATGGAAATCATCCACAGGTTCAGCTCGCCCTGCTGCTCCACGGCGGGCTTGACGTGGTCTTCCTCACCTACCGAAACACCTGCGCTGGAGAGCACCAAATCGCAGTCCTGCGCCACGCGGTGAATCGCTGCCACAGTTTGCTCGCGGTTGTCAGGCAGGATGCCGCCATCCACCACCTCGCAACCCAAACGCTGCAGCAGCGCACGCAGGAAGTAGCGGTTGCTGTTGTAGATGTGGCCGGGTTGCATGTCCTGCGGGGCCACGGTGCCGGGGATGACCAGCTCATCGCCCGTGGAAAACAGCGCCACGCATGGCTTGCGGCCCACGGGCAGCGTGGCCATGCCAATGCTGGCGGCCAAGCCGATCGCCGCAGGCGTCAAGCGCGTGCCTTGCGCCAGCACCGTGCTGTTCAGGGCAATGTCTTCGCCTGCACGGCGGATGTTCTGGCCCAGTTTGGGCACCGCGTTGAATTGCACGCGGCCATCGTCCAAGACTTGCGTGTCTTCCTGCATCAACACCGCGTCCGCTCCGGGGGGCACGGGCGCGCCAGTGAAGATGCGGGCTGCGGTACCGGGCTGCAGCGCAGTGCCCACATGGCCTGCGGGAATGCGCTGGCTCACGGGCAGGGCCACACCAGCGGCTGTGATATCGGCGGTGCGCACGGCGTAGCCGTCCATGGCGGAATTGTCTTGCGGCGGCACTTGCAGCGCCGAGATGCAGTCCTGCGCCAGCACGCGGCCATCGGCGTTGAACAGGTCAACGTTTTCCGTGCCCAGCAACTGGGCTTGTGCCAGCACGTGGGCCAGTGCGTCATCCAAAGTGGTCATAGCGGCCATCAGGCATTCACTCCTTGGTAGTCAAAACGGCTGGCGTTGGCCAGCATCCAGTCGGCGATGTGCGCTGGCTGGTTCAAATCTAACAACGCGATGTGCGCGGGCGGCTGCACGGGTAATGCCGCAGCATCGTCCGTCGCTACGGCCACCACCTGCGGGTCTTCCGGAAAGCGCAGCGGCTTAGCAGTCTTGCCAGAGGCGGGATCGGGCGCACGCCAAATTTCCACCTTGGGCAGGTTGCCGTGCTTGAAGCCTTCCACCAACACCCAGTCCACCTCAGCGCGCAACTCGGCCAGCATGGCGTGTATATCGAGGTCTTGCTCAGACTCAAACTCGCGCACCAGCGCCAGGCGTTTGTCGCACACCAGCAGCACCTCGCTGGCACCAGCCTGGCGGTGGCGCCAGCTGTCTTTGCCCGGAATGTCGATGTCCACATCGTGGTGGGCATGCTTGATGGTGGACACACGCTGGCCCCGCGCGCGCAGCGCGGCAATCAACTGCTCCAGCAAGGTGGTCTTGCCCATGCCAGAGAAAGCGGCAAAGCCCAAAGCTTTCATCGTGTGTTCTTTCTTCCCAATAAAAACGGCGCTTGGTTGCCCAGCGCCGTTGGTGTGCCACAGGTGCATAGGCTTTCAAAAGCATAGCTGCTAGCGCTTGCAGTATCTTGCTTTGCAAATACTTTGTAGTGCAAAGCGAGTTTTATCAAGCGCAGGCAGCTCTCTTTTTTATAAAGCCCGCCTCACCTCAATCGCAGTGCTGCTGGATGTAGGCCTTCACCTGCTCCACATCCGATGGCATCACCACCACGCGTTTAGGCAGGTCTTCGATGCCGTCGAACTTGGCGGGACGCTCAGGCTGGCGGCCCAGGGCTTCTTCGATGGTCGCCGCAAACTTGATGGGCAAGGCAGTTTCCAGCACCAGCATGGGCTCGGCACGCAGATGCTCGCGGGCCACTTTCACGCCATCGGCGGTGTGGGTGTCGATCATCTGGCCCAGACGCTCATAGCAGTCCTTGATGGTAGCCAAACGGTCGGCATGGGTGCTCTTGCCGCTGACAAAACCATATTTGGCTGCAGCATCCTGGAAGCAGGCGTCACCGCTCAGGTCGAACTTGCCCTGCTTGGCAACGCCTTCGGCAAACAGCGCCTGGGTGCGCGCGCCATCCCGGCCGACCAGGTCGAACACAAAGCGCTCAAAGTTGCTGGCCTTGGAGATGTCCATCGAGGGGCTGGACGTTTCGTAGGTGTTGACCGCGCCGCGCACCTGGTACACGCCAGTGCGGAAGAACTCGTCCAGCACATCGTTTTCGTTGGTGGCCACCACCAGCTGGGCAATCGGCAAGCCCATCTGGCGCGCCACATGGCCCGCGCAGATATTGCCAAAGTTGCCCGAAGGCACGGTGAAGCTCACCTTTTCTTCGTTGCGTGTGGTGGCTTGCAAGTAACCGGCAAAGTAGTACACCACCTGGGCTAGCAAACGCGCCCAGTTGATGGAGTTGACGGTACCGATCTTGTACTTGGCCTTGAAGGCGTGGTCGTTGGACACTGCCTTGACGATGTCCTGGCAGTCGTCAAACACGCCTTCGATGGCGATGTTGTGGATATTCTCGTCCTGCAGACTGAACATCTGCGCCTGCTGGAAGGGGCTCATGCGGCCGTGGGGGCTGGTCATGAACACGCGCACCCCCTGCTTGCCGCGCATGGCGTATTCGGCCGCGCTGCCGGTGTCGCCCGAAGTGGCGCCCAGGATGTTCAGGGTTTCACCACGGCGGGTCAGCTCGTACTCAAACAAATTGCCCAGCAACTGCATAGCCATGTCCTTGAAGGCCAGTGTGGGGCCGTTGGACAGGGCTTCGATCCGCAAATTACCTTCCAGCGTGCGTACGGGCACGATGGCCTCGGTGCCGAACACGTCCTTGGTGTACGTCTTGGCGCACAGGGCGCGCAGGTCGTCCGCAGGGATGTCGTCGATATACAGCGACAAAATCTCAAACGCCAGCGCCGCATAGCCTTGGGTGGCCAAGGTTTCACGCAGCTGGGTCAGCTTGGCGTCGCTGATCTGGGGGTACTCGACCGGCAGGTACAGGCCGCCATCGGGCGCCAGACCTTCGAGCAAGATGTCGCAAAAACGTTTGCGGTCTGCATGACCGCGGGTGGACAGATAAAGCATGGTGCTTCCTCGTCAATATTCGAATCAAAAGCCCCAACACAGTGTCCACGCCAACTTTCGTTGGGGACACCGCGCAAGGGCCGCCCCGCCGCGCTGGTGCCGTCCCCCTCCGGCCCAGCCAGAGAGGGGGAAGGCGCGCAGCGCCTCAGGGGGTGCTATCAGTTCAACTCTTCTTTGCGAATGCGCGTGATCGGCGCCAGCACAGTGGCCAGGCCTTGGATTTCAGCCATGGCCTTGTCCATATCGCCTTCGCGGGTGTCGTGCGTGAGGATGATCAGGTCGGTCTGGGTCGAGCCCTCGCCGCCCACTTCGTCGGCTTCGCGCTGGATCACGGCGTCGATGCTGATACCGGCATTGGCCAGCAGCGTGGTGATCTTGGCCAGCACACCGGCTTCGTCCGCCACGCGGATGCGCAGGTAGTAGCTAGTGACCACGTCGGCCATGGGCAGCACGGGCAATTCGTTGCCCGCAGCCGCCAAGGTGTGGGCCTGGAAAGCCAGCGCCGGCACGCTGTGGGCGGGGTCTGCACCGTGCAGGCGGGCAATGTCCACCAGGTCGGCGATCACGGCCGAAGCGGTGGGCTCAGAGCCCGCGCCCTTGCCGTAGTACAGCGTGGTGCCCACGGCATCCCCGTTGACCACCACGGCGTTCATCGCGCCTTCGACGTTGGCGATCAGGCGCTTGGAAGGCACCAGCGACGGGTGCACACGCAGCTCGATGCCCTTGTCGGTGCGCTTGGTGATGCCCAGCAGCTTGATGCGGTAGCCCAGTTGCTCGGCGTACTTGATGTCAGCGCCCGCCAACTTGGTGATGCCCTCTACATAGGCCTTGTCAAACTGTACCGGGATACCAAACGCAATCGCGCTCATCAAGGTGGCCTTGTGCGCGGCGTCCACGCCTTCGATGTCGAAGGTGGGGTCGGCTTCGGCGTAGCCCAGGCGTTGCGCTTCTTTGAGCACCACGTCAAAGTCCAGACCCTTGTCACGCATTTCGGACAGGATGAAGTTGGTCGTGCCGTTGATGATGCCGGCCACCCACTGGATCTGGTTGGCGGTCAGACCTTCGCGCAGCGCCTTGATGATCGGGATGCCTCCGGCCACAGCCGCTTCATAGGCCACGATCACGCCCTTCTCGGCGGCCGCCTTGAAGATTTCGGTGCCGTGCACGGCCAGCAGCGCCTTGTTGGCGGTTACCACGTGCTTGCCTGCAGCAATCGCTTCCAGCACCAGGGCCTTGGCAATGCCGTAGCCGCCGATCAGTTCCACCACCACGTCGATGTCGGGGTTGGCGATGATGGCGCGGGCATCGCCCACCACCTTGGCCTTGTCGCCCACCACCGCTTGCGCACGCGTTGTGTCCAAGTCGGCCACCATGGCAATCTCAATGCCACGACCCGCACGGCGGCGGATCTCTTCTTGGTTGCGCTGCAGCACGTTGAATGTGCCGCTGCCCACGGTGCCAATGCCCAACAGGCCTACTTGGATCGGTTTCATAAGTTGCTTACGTTTCTACGTCAAAAAGGGCTGCAGCGCTTATGGAGTCTGCGCTTGCAGCTATCAGAAAATTTTAGGCTGCCACGTGCAGCTTGGCTTTGCCTTTGCCCGCAGCTTTGGAAGCTGCCAGCTTGTCGGCGCCGTGGCGCTGGCGGTATTTCGCCAAGAAGTCTGCCAAACGGTTGATGGCTTCGCGCAGGTCAGCCTCATGGGGCAAAAACACAATGCGGAAGTGGTCCGGATGGGGCCAGTTAAAACCGGTGCCTTGCACCAGCATGACCTTGGTTTCTTGCAGCACTTCCAGGAAGAACTCCTGGTCGTTGGAGATGGGGTAAATCTCGGGATCGAGGCGTGGGAACATGTACAGCGCGCCTTGGGGCTTGACACAGCTAACGCCCGGAATGGCGTTGATCATCTCCCACGCCAGGTCACGCTGCACACGCAAGCGACCGCCTTCACACACCAAATCCTTGATGGACTGGTAGCCACCCAGCGCGGTTTGCACCGCCCACTGCCCAGGCACGTTGGCGCACAGGCGCATGTTGGAGAGCATATTGATGCCCTCGATGTAATCCTTGGCGGGCTTTTTGTCGCCCGAAATCACCATCCAGCCCGCACGATAGCCGCAGGAGCGGTACGCCTTGGACAGGGAATTGAACGTCAGCGTCAGCACGTCCGTCGACAAGCTGGCCATGGGCACGTGCTTGACGTCGTCGTACAGCACCTTGTCATACACCTCATCGGCAAAAATCACCAAGCCGTGCTGGCGGGCAATTTCAATGATGCTCAGCAACAACTCCTTGGAATACAAGGCACCTGTGGGGTTGTTGGGATTGATGACCACAATGCCCTTGGTACGCGGCGTGACTTTGGCGCGAATGTCGTCCAAATTGGGCATCCAGCCATTCGCCTCATCGCACATATAGTGCACGGGCGTGCCGCCCGAGAGGCTGGTGGCTGCCGTCCACAGCGGGTAGTCGGGTGCAGGCACCAGCAACTCATCGCCGTTATCCAGCAGGGCGTTGGTCGCCAGGTTGATCAGCTCGGAAGCGCCATTGCCCAGGTAGATATCGTCGAGCGTGACCCCCTTGATGCCCTGGTGCTGAGTTTCATGCATCACTGCCTTGCGGGCCGCAAAAATACCGCGACTGTCCGAGTAACCGGCCGAGTTGGGCAGGTTGCGGATCATGTCCTGCTGGATTTCTTCCGGCGCATCAAAACCAAACACCGCCAAGTTGCCGATATTGAGCTTGATGATCTTGTGGCCGTCTTCCTCCATTTGTTTCGCCGCATCCATGATCGGCCCGCGGATGTCATAACAGACGTTGGCTAATTTGGCGGATTTTTGGACGGTCTTCATAGGAGGATTTTCCAGTTGGCTCGAAGTGGCGCCGAAGCGCGCTTGCGCCCCGGTGAAACCTATAATTTGAACACAGATCGGGCGCAGCGCCTCCCCGTAAACCGAGGTGCCCATGCTCCTTGCACACAGAGGGGACAGCACCCCGAGCATTTCCACGCACTGCCCAAGAAGGAATCTCTATGCAACTCCATGCCGATCGCGCTGATGTGCAAATGGTCACAGGCTATGGCCCCGGCTGGGTCGCCATTGATAAAAAAGAGCACTCCGGCAGTGTTCTGCTTGGCGCCAGCGGCTTTTTACGCCCTTGGAATTGCAGCAACTTTGCTTCGCTCACCGCCCAGCACTTTGCCGAGCTGGCCGAGCTCAACGCCGAACTCATCATTTTTGGCTCCGGCGAGAAGCTGCGCTTTGTCCACCCTTCCTGGCTTCAAGCTCTGATGCAAAAACGCATCGGATTCGAAACCATGGATACCCATGCCGCCTGCCGCACTTACAACGTTTTAGCGGCAGAAGGCCGCAACGTGATAGCCGCACTGTTGTTGGAGTAATATCCGCAGGGGGCTCGTCAAATTCAACGTTTCGGGGTAAAATCGCAGGTTGCGGTCGGGGGCGTACTTATCCATAAAAGCAATACTTACCCTACACCCCTCGGCATTCCAACGACTACTCCCGAGAGATAAAAGCGCATGGCGATCGTTGTCAACAAACCCCTTCCCGAATTTGAAGCCAATGCGACAGGTGGCGTGAAGGTTTCCAACACCTCGCACAACGGCCAGATTGTGATTCTGTACTTCTATCCGAAGGACAACACACCTGGTTGCACCACAGAGGCCATGCAGTTCCGCGACAAGTTCAAGGACTTCGAAAAAGCAGGCGCCGTGGTGTTCGGTGTTTCGCGCGACAACATGAAGTCGCACGACGACTTCAAGGAGAAGCTGGAGCTGCCCTTTGAGCTGATCGCGGACACCGAAGAAAAGATGTGCCACATGTTTGGCGTGGTCAAGAACAAGATCATGTACGGCAAGAAGGTCAAGGGCATTGAGCGCTCCACATTCCTGATTGATACCAACGGCATCCTGGCGCAAGAGTGGCGCGGCCTGAAAGTCCCCGGTCACGTGGATGAAGTTCTGAAGGCTGTAAAAGCCTTGAAGACAGCCGCCAAGAAGGCTGCCTAAACCCTACATTCTTGGCGCTGGCATCCGTGCAAGCGCCAAGACATGCATAATGGATCGCATGCCTTTGCGCGTATTGAACCAGCATTGCAAATCCCTCTCTTCCAAAGCCGCTCGGGCCTGCGCCCAGCGGCTTTGTGTTTTTTACAGCCCTGAAAACAAGGACTGAAACGCTTATGCCACTGCCTCCAGCCCCTACCAAGCGCGCTGCGCGCGTTGCCAAGGAAGCCTTCAACGTCACTGCTGACATCAGTAAACGTGCCGCTGCGGCAAAGCCCCCGGTCATCGACTTGGACGAAGACTTGCCCAGCGCCGTTGCGACGGCCATCGCCGCCGAACCTGCAGCTTCTGCAGCACCCGCCCGCAGTCGCAACAAAACATCGGGCAGCGCCAGTGCTGCCACCACGGCTGCCGCCAAACAACTGGCCCAACAGCGCGCTGCGGCACAGGCAAGCATCAAGCAACCACCCGCCGCGAAACTACCTGTAGCTGCCGTTACGGCAACTGCCACGCCTGTCTCCACCGCTACGCCAGCGCCCACCGCAGCAGTTACACCAGCTACACCCAGCCAACCCGCCAAGAGCAAAACCAAGGCTGCCACCAGCCACAAAAAGCGTACCCAGCATTCCTGCCTGTTTGTGCTGGATACGAATGTGCTGCTGCACGACCCCACCAGCTTGTTCCGCTTTGAAGAGCACGACATCTTCTTGCCGATGGTGGTGCTGGAAGAGCTGGATGCGCACAAACGCGGCATGACCGAAGTGGCGCGCAATGGCCGCCAAGTCAGCCGTACCTTGGATGCACTGGTTGATGCCCAGCAAGACGCCGACCTGGCCACCGGGCTGCGCCTGGACGCTAGCGGCCACAAGGGCGCCACGGGTCACCTGTTCTTCCAGACCGTGCCGCTGGATTACAAGCTACCTTCCAGCCTGCCCCAAGGCAAGGCCGATAACCAGATTTTGGGTGTGGTACAAGCGCTGCGCGCCGTCAAGCTCGGCCAACAGGAAGTGATTTTGGTGTCCAAGGACATCAATATGCGCGTCAAGGCACGCGCACTGGGCCTGCCTGCCGAGGACTACCGCAACGACAAAACGCTGGAGGATGGCGATTTGCTCTATACGGGCAGCCTGGCCCTGCCTGCCGACTTCTGGAAGAAGGCCAAGCAGGTGGAAAGCTGGCAAGACCGTGGCAAAACGCTCTACAGCTTCACCAGTCCGCTGTCGGGCCAGATGCTGGTCAACCAATATGTGTACTTTGAAGCACCCGGCGAGCCCAGCTTGCACGCGCGCGTGGCGGAAATCCGCGACAAAACCGTGGTGCTGGAAACCCTGCGCGACTACAGCAGCACCAAACACAATGTCTGGGGCGTGAACGCACGCAACCGCGAGCAAAACTTTGCCCTGAACCTGCTGATGGATCCGAATGTGGACTTTGTTTCACTCACCGGCACGGCGGGCACGGGCAAGACCCTGATGGCACTGGCCGCTGGCCTGGCACAAGTGCTGGATGACCGCCGTTACACCGAAATCATCATGACCCGCGCCACCGTGAGCGTAGGCGAGGACATTGGCTTTTTGCCCGGTACCGAAGAAGAGAAAATGGGCCCCTGGATGGGCGCCCTGGACGATAACCTCGAATTTCTGGCCAAGGGCGACGGCGGCAACCCCGGCGAATGGGGGCGCGCCGCAACCAATGAGCTGATCCGCAGCCGCATCAAAATCAAGAGCATGAACTTCATGCGAGGCCGCACATTCTTGAACAAGTACGTCATCATCGACGAAGCGCAGAACCTGACACCCAAGCAAATGAAGACCTTGATCACCCGTGCCGGCCCCGGCACCAAGATAATCTGTATGGGCAACCTGGCACAGATCGACACCCCCTACCTGACCGAAGGCAGCTCGGGCCTGACCTTTGCGGTAGACCGCTTCAAGGGCTGGGCGCACGGCGGCCACATCCAGCTGGCACGCGGGGAGCGCTCGCGCTTGGCGGACTTTGCCAGCGAGGTACTGTAAATGGCCATCAGTTGGGTGACTGCGCTCAAAATGGTGCCGTGGGGCGACGTGATTCAGGCTGCGCCTTCAGTACTCAAGGCTGCCAAGGGACTGATGAAAAAAAGCCCCGAACAAGCCCAGGAAGAAGCCGAGCAAGCCGCTTCGCTGCATGCAGCCCAGCCTTCACTGGCCAGCAATGCCGGTGAATTGGCGCTGCAGCAAGTGGCGCAGTTGGAGGCACGCATTCAGCACCTGGAAGCCGCCCAGCGCGCTTCCAACCAAGTGCTGGAGAAAATGGCGGAGCAGCAGGCACAAATCGTCAAAACCGTAGGCATTTTGCGCACCGGCGCCACGCGTCTGGCGTGGGCCTGCGGCGTGCTGAGCGTGGTGGTGATAGGTTTGCTGATCTACCTGGTGCGCATGTAGTGCTTTCAAAAACGAAGCCGCTTGCGCTGATTAATCAACAACTTCAGATATAAAACCATCTAAAGTCTATGAATATCAAGCGCTAGCAGCTCACTTTTTATTTGAGCCATAAAAAAGGCCCTGCAGCATTGCAGGGCCTTTTTCTTTTGCGCCATCTATGGCGTCATCGCTTTGCGCCAACACCCGACACTCAATACTCGTCGCTGCCATACCCCATGGCCAGGTTCTCAAAGCGCGTCTGGTTCTTCTGAAAGAACAGTTTCACCGTGCCGGTAGGGCCGTTACGCTGTTTGCCGATAATGACTTCGGCCACGTTCGGCTCTTTGGAGTCTTTGTTGTAGTAGTCGTCGCGGTAGATGAACATGATGATGTCCGCGTCCTGCTCGATGGCACCCGATTCGCGCAAGTCACTCATCATGGGGCGTTTGTCGGTGCGCTGCTCCACCGAGCGGTTGAGCTGCGACAGGGCAATCACCGGGCATTGCAGCTCCTTGGCCAGCATCTTCAGGCCACGGGAGATTTCACCCAGCTCGGTCGCACGGTTGTCGCCACCACCGCCGCTGGAGCCGCTCATCAGCTGCAAATAGTCGACCACAATCAGACCCAGCTTGCCGCAGGTACGCGACAGACGGCGGGCGTTGGCACGCAGCTCTGAAGGCGTCAGGCCCGGGGTTTCGTCAATATGCAGCGAGATTTGGCTCAGCTTTTCCACCGCCTCGGTCAAGCGTGCCCACTCATCGTGCTCCAGCTTGCCGGTGCGCAAATTGCCCTGGTTGACCTTGCCAATCGAACCAACGATACGCACCGCCAACTGGGCGGCGCCCATTTCCATCGAAAAAATGGCTACCGGCAGGCCTTCATTGAGCGCCACGTGCTCCGCAATATTTACTGCGAAAGAGGTCTTACCCATGGACGGGCGCGCCGCCAGCACCACCAAGTCACCCGCTTGCAGGCCGCTAGTCATGCGATCAAGGTCGGCAAAGCCCGTGGGCACGCCGGTCACATCCATAGGGTTATCGGCCATCTCCTGCACACGGTCCAGCAGGTCACCCACCAGCACATCCATGCTCTGAAAGCCCTGCTTCATGCGCGAGCCTTCTTCGCCAATCGCAAAGATCTTCTGCTCCGCCTCATCCAGAATGCGCTCCACCGGCTTGCCCTGGGGGTTCAGCGCATTGGTGGCAATCTCATCGCTCACCGTCAGCAGTTTGCGCAGAATGCCTTTCTCGCGCACGATTTCCGCATAGCGGCGGATGTTGGTGGCACTGGGCACATACTGCGCCAGCTGGTTCAGGTAGAGGATGCCCCCTACCTCGTCCGCCTTACCCATGCCCTGCAGATGCTCAAACACCGTGATCACGTCGGCCGGCTTGCTGTCGTTGATCAACTTGCCAATCGCCGCAAAGATCAGCTTGTGCTCGTGGCGATAGAAATCGTTGTCGGTGAGTAAATCGCCCACCCGATCCCAGGCGTTGTTGTCCATCAACAAGCCACCCAGCACGCTGGACTCTGACTCCATGGAGTACTGCGGCAGGCGCAGCTTGGCTACCTGCTGATCTTCATCAGGCACAGGGACACCAAACACATCATCTTCCAACGGCGGCATTACGGAGGACATCTATCAACAACCCACAAAAAGACAAGCCAGTGATCGTAGCGCCCAGCGCTGCTGGCGTCATCCAGTAATCACACCAGCAACGCACGCATTGCAACTATCGCGCGCCACCAAAACTTGGCAATACTCAGAAAATAAGTGCTGTCCACGCAGATTCAACGGCCGCTGACAGCGGTTTCATGCATCAAATCAAACACAGAACCCAAATACAAAAGCCACCCGAAGGTGGCTTTTGTGTGTCGGAAAGTATTCCGAGAAGTTCGGCAAACGCTTAAGCAGCTTCGCCAGCCACTTCCACGTTCACTTCCACAACCACGTCAGTGTGCAGAGCCACTTCCACGGTGGAAGCGGAAACAGTCTTGATAGGACCGTTAGGCATACGCACTTGAGCCTTGTGCACCGACGCGAAACCTTGCGCCTTCAGAGCATCGGCGATGTCGTAGTTGGTCACGGAACCGAACAGACGGCCATCCACACCGGCTTTTTGCGACAGCTTCACGGTGAAACCGTTGAGCTTTTCGCCTTCAGCTTGTGCAGCAGCCAGCTTCTCAGCAGCAGCCTTTTCCAGTTCGACGCGCTTGGCTTCGAACTCAGCCTTGGCAGCAGCGGTAGCACGGCGTGCTTGGCCTGTAGGGATCAGGAAGTTACGTGCGTAGCCGTCCTTGACCTTAACGATATCACCCAGGTTACCCAGGTTCACAACCTTTTCGAGCAGGATAATTTGCATGATTCTTGCTCCTTAGATCTTGTGCTGGTCAGTGTAGGGCAGCATAGCCAGGAAGCGAGCACGCTTGATGGCAGTGTTCAGCTGACGCTGGTAAATAGCGCGCGTGCCGGTCAGGCGAGCAGGGATGATCTTGCCGTTTTCGGCGATGAAGTCACGCAGGGTGTCAACATCCTTGTAATCGATCTCTTCAACACCAGCCACGGTGAAGCGGCAGAAGCGCTTGCGCTTGAACAGCAGCGACTGGGTGTTGCGCTTGGGGCGCTTGTCTTTGTTGAATTTCTTGAACGTGGCCATTACTGGACCTCTTGAAAATTAATTTTGTTGAATATCCTGGATGTGCAGCACCACGGTTTTGCTGTTGCGCGGTGTGGCAAGAAAGCCTTGAAAACTCCAAGAACTTCCGGGTGCTTGGCGAGCCAGTCGCTCGGCCAATGCACCAAATGCCACCGCTTTCACAGCCGCTGAGACTTTGCGCGGAACGCCTGCTTCCACTTGGGAGGATTCATGCACCAGGCGCAAATCCAAGGCAGGCAATCCGGCGGGGGTGTAGCGCAGAGCTTGCAGCTCTTCGATACAGGCGCTCAGGACAACGTGGTTTTCCACTCCAAGCGAAACCTAATTAGGCTTCAGCAGCTTGGTTGGCCTTGCGAGCTTCTTCGCGCTCGACAGTCTTCATCATGGAAGAAGCGCCGGTGTCGGCCTTCTTCTTCTGCACTGTCAGGTGACGCAGCACGGCGTCGTTGAACTTGAACGCGTGTTCCAGCTCTTGCATCACAGCCTGGTCGGCTTCGATGTTCAAGCAGATGTAGTGAGCCTTGGCGAGCTTGTTGATCATGTAAGCCAGCTGACGACGGCCCCAATCTTCTTCACGGTGCACTGCACCACCGCCAGCGGTGATCATGCCCTTGTAGCGCTCCAGCATGGCTGGAACTTGCTCGCTTTGATCCGGATGGATCAACAAAATGATTTCGTAATGACGCATGAAAACTCCCTTTTGGGTTAAGCCCCCCGCTGCGCCTGTAGCGGTGGAGCAAGGCAAAACGGTAGATTATAAGCACTCCCCATGGGCTTGTACACTCACAGGCTTGGAATACCCTTTGGCACACTGCCCTTGAAAGTACAAAACCCGCCCCCAAGTGAACTAACAAGGTTCACTCTTTAGAGACGCTATCCACATGTCAGAACAAACCAATACGCCCCACGCAGCCCCTGTTGACGCCTCGCCTGAGGAAGTCGAAGCTGCGATGGCCGCTAATGTGGCCGACGAAATCTCTCGCCTGCAAGCCGAACTGGCTGAACTCAAGGCCAAGAACGCCGAAATGGCTGACCATTTCCTGCGCGCCAAGGCTGAAGCCGAAAATATGCGCCGCCGCGCTGAAGAAGAGGTCAGCAAAGCGCGCAAATTCGGTATTGAAAGTTTTGCAGAAAGCCTGCTGCCCGTGTGCGACAGCCTGGACGCCGCTTTGGCGATTCAAAACGCAACGGCAGAGCAATTGCGCGAAGGCTCAGATGCCACCTTGCGCCAGCTGCAACATGCGCTGGAGCGCAACAAAGTCATCTTGATCAATCCTGCGGCGGGCAGCAAGTTTGATCCCCACCAGCACCAAGCCATCTCCGTAGTGCCGGCAGACCAAGAAGCCAACACCGTAGTCACCGTGCTGCAAAAAGGCTACCTGATTGCAGAGCGCGTACTGCGCCCTGCCTTGGTCACTGTGGCAGCCCCAAAATAAACTTCAAAAAACCTTATCGATTGGCTTGAAATCCTAGTAATCACCCTTAGTTACAAGCCAATCAAACATCACAGCATTCGGAGCATTCAAATGGGAAAAATCATTGGTATTGACTTGGGCACGACCAACAGCTGCGTGGCCATCATGGAAGGCAACAACACCCGCGTGATCGAAAACAGCGAAGGTGCACGCACCACGCCTTCGATCATTGCGTACCAGGAAGATGGCGAAATTTTGGTGGGTGCTTCCGCCAAGCGCCAGGCCGTCACCAACCCCAAGAACACCATCTACGCTGCCAAGCGCCTGATCGGTCGCAAGTTCGACGAGAAGGAAGTGCAAAAAGACATCGACCTGATGCCTTTCACTATTGCCAAGGCTGACAACGGCGACGCATGGGTGGAAGTGCGCGGCCAAAAGCTGGCGCCACCCCAAATCTCCGCAGAAGTGCTGCGCAAGATGAAGAAGACCGCTGAGGACTTCTTGGGTGAAGAAGTGACCGAGGCCGTGATCACTGTGCCTGCTTACTTCAACGACGCGCAGCGCCAAGCAACCAAGGACGCAGGCCGTATCGCTGGCCTGGAAGTCAAGCGCATCATCAACGAACCAACTGCCGCTGCACTGGCCTTTGGCTTGGACAAGGTGGGCAAGGGTGACCGCAAGATCGCCGTGTATGACCTGGGCGGCGGTACGTTTGACGTGTCCATCATCGAAATTGCCGATGTGGATGGCGAAAAGCAGTTCGAAGTGCTGTCGACCAACGGCGACACGTTCCTGGGCGGCGAAGACTTTGACCAGCGCATCATCGACTACATCATTGCTGAGTTCAAGAAAGAGCAAGGCGTAGACCTGTCCAAGGACGTGCTGGCCCTGCAACGCCTGAAGGAAGCGGCTGAAAAGGCCAAGATTGAGCTGTCGAACTCTGCACAGACCGACATCAACCTGCCTTACATCACTGCAGACGCCAGCGGCCCCAAGCACCTGAACATCAAGCTGACACGCTCCAAGCTGGAAGCTTTGGTGGAAGACCTGATCGAGCGCACTATTGCGCCTTGCCGCACTGCCATCAAGGATGCTGGCATCTCCGTGTCTGACATTCAGGACGTAATCTTGGTGGGCGGTATGAGCCGCATGCCCAAGGTGCAGGAAAAGGTCAAGGAATTCTTCGGCAAGGAACCCCGCAAGGACGTGAACCCTGACGAAGCCGTGGCCGTGGGTGCTGCCGTGCAAGGCCAAGTGCTGGCGGGCGACCGTTCTGACGTGCTGCTGCTGGACGTGACTCCGCTGTCCCTGGGTATTGAAACCCTGGGTGGCGTCATGACCAAGATGATCACCAAGAACACGACCATCCCCACCAAGTTTGCGCAGACCTTCTCGACCGCAGACGACAACCAGCCTGCGGTGACCATCAAGGTCTACCAGGGCGAGCGCGAAATGGCTTCGGGCAACAAGGCGCTGGGCGAGTTCAACCTGGAAGGCATTCCCGCAGCTCCACGCGGCGTGCCCCAGATTGAGGTGACTTTTGACATCGACGCCAACGGTATCTTGAACGTGTCCGCCAAGGACAAGGGCACCGGCAAGGAAAACAAGATCACCATCAAGGCCAACTCCGGTTTGTCGGAAGAGGAAATCCAGCAGATGGTCAAGGACGCTGAATTGAACGCGGCCGACGACAAGAAGAAGCTGGAACTGGTGCAAGCCAAGAACCAGGGTGAAGCCGCTGTACACAGCGTCAAGAAGAGCCTGGGCGAGCATGGTGACAAGCTGGAAGCCTCTGAGAAGGAAGCCATCGAAGCTGCTGCCAAGGACTTGGAAGAAGCCCTCAAGGGTGAAGACAAGGAGGCCATTGAAGCCAAGACCACGGCGCTGATGACCGCCAGCCAGAAGCTGGGTGAGAAGGTGTACGCCGAAGCCCAGGCTGCTGCAGCCGCAGGCGGCGCGGAAGCGGCCCCCGAAGCTGCGCAGGCACAGTCCAAGCCCGCAGGCTCCAGCGATGACGACATCGTCGACGCGGAAGTCAAGGAAGTGAAGAAGTAATTTGGACGCAGCGGCATACGTGACCGCTTGCCGCCGCGCTGCCGCCTGCCAAGGCGACTTGCGCGGCGTTCCTGTTTTTTACCGTCTGTAAATACCAATGTCCAAACGCGACTTTTACGAAGTCCTCGGCGTCAGCAAGACTGCCTCGGACGAAGAACTGAAAAAGGCCTACCGCAAGCTGGCCATGAAGTACCACCCTGACCGCAATCAGGGCGAGCAAGCCAAGGAAGCCGAAGAGAAGTTCAAAGAGGTCAAAGAGGCCTACGAAATGCTCTCGGACAGCCAAAAGCGCGCTGCTTATGACCAATACGGTCATGCTGGCGTAGACCCCAACAGCGGCATGGGTGGCGGTTTTGGCGGCGGCGGTGGCTTTGCTGAAGCCTTTGGCGATATTTTTGGCGACATGTTCGGCGGTGGCCGCGCAGGGGGTGCACGCGGCGGCCGTCAGGTCTACCGCGGCAACGACCTGAGCTACTCCATGGAAATCACCCTGGAAGAAGCTGCCAAGGGCAAAGATGCGCAAATCCGCATCCCCAGCTGGGACAGCTGCGATACCTGCCACGGCAGCGGCGCCAAACCCGGCACCAGCCCCAAGACCTGTACCACCTGCGGTGGCCAAGGCTCGGTGCAAATGCGCCAAGGCTTCTTCAGCGTGCAGCAGACCTGCCCCCACTGCCGCGGCACGGGCAAGATCATTCCCGAGCCCTGCACCAGCTGCGGCGGCCAAGGCCGCATCAAGCGCCAGAAGACCCTGGAAGTGAAGATTCCTGCAGGCATCGACGATGGCATGCGCATCCGCTCCTCCGGCAACGGTGAGCCCGGTATGAACGGCGGCCCTCCCGGTGATCTGTACATTGAAATTCGCATCAAAGAACACGACATCTTTGAGCGCGAAGGTGATGACCTGCACTGCCAAGTGCCCGTGAGCTTTATCACCGCCGCTTTGGGTGGCGAGATTGAAGTGCCCACGCTGCAAGGCAAGGCCGCGATCGACATTCCCGAAGGCACCCAGGCGGGCAAGCAGTTCCGCTTGCGCGGCAAGGGCATCAAGGGCGTGCGCTCCAGCTACCCCGGCGATTTGTACTGCCACATCGTGGTGGAAACACCCGTGAAGCTGACCGAATACCAGCGCAAGCTGCTGCGCGAGCTGGAAGAATCCTTGAAAAAGGGCGGCGGCAAGCATTCACCCAACGGTGAAAGCTGGACCGACAAGCTCAAACGCTTCTTCAGCTAACTGAACGCACTACCCACAAGCCCTGCACTGCAGGGCTTTTTTTCATTTCCAGGCGCTCTAAGGCACCGCTAGCTCTATGGCTCAGCCTCCGACCGCAACGGGGCTGTCAGCACGCACTGCGCTACAACTTCTAAAGCACATAATGCCTGCTGGTTAAGCGCTTGCTGGCATTTTTCATACTCTCCAGCACCATCAGCTACGGCTTAGTCGGGCTTGCATGCCCAGCAGCCACCGCTTCATAAAAAAGAGCTGGTTCCGCTTTTTTTTGACACTTTCAGCCATAAAGCACCTTGAAGTGCATGCAACACCAGCGCTAGGCGCTCACTTTTTCACTAGCAACACACCAGCCATCGCCAACCACGAAGTCTTTGCTGGTCTTTTCATACCCCAAGACTTCGCGTTGCGCGATGACAAGCAGCCAATCAGGGTGAGAAAATGCTTTCAACTTCTCAAAACGAGAAGACTGAAAAAGTGTTCCCCGCCATGAAAAATTCCGAGCGCAGTTTTGCACGCCGTATCGACCTGACCTCTTTGCAGTTGTTTGTCGCTGTGTGTGAGCTTGGCAGCATTGGTCGCGCTGCCGAACGAGAGTACATCGCCGCTTCCGCCGTGAGCAAGCGCCTGTCTGATCTGGAAGCCGCCGTGGATACGGCCTTGCTGTACCGCCACAGCCGTGGCGTCACCCTCACTCCTGCGGGCGAAAGCCTGCTGCACCACGCGCGCAACGTGCTGTATGGGCTGGAGCGCATGCAAGGCGAGCTCTCGGAATACGCCGATGGCGTGCGCGGCCATGTGCGCGTGCACGCCACCATCTCGGCCATCGTGCAGTTCTTGCCCGAAGACCTGGGCGCTTTCAGCAAAGAGCACCCCCAAATCAAGATCGATT
The DNA here is from genome assembly GCF_002501455.1 of Comamonas sp. UBA7840. Taxonomy (NCBI): domain Bacteria; kingdom Pseudomonadati; phylum Pseudomonadota; class Betaproteobacteria; order Burkholderiales; family Comamonadaceae; genus Comamonas; species Comamonas sp. UBA7840. Next base: position 76,258 of record NZ_DLTI01000032.1, read on the forward strand.
TGCAAGAGCACCTGTCCGCCGACGTGCTGCAGGCTGTGCAAGAAGGTACGGCCGACATCGGCATTTGCAACATGGGCCAAGCCAACACCAATGGCCTGCAAACCCGCCCCTACCGCACCGACAAGCTGGTGCTGGTGGTGCCCCAAGACCACGCACTGGCACAGCGCACATCGATTTCTTTTGAAGAAGTGCTGGAGTGGGACATTGTCGGCCTGCATGGCGGCAGCTCCATCAGCCTGGCCATGCGCGGCGCGGCGGCGCGCTCGGGCCACCCCTTACACCAGCGCATTCAGGTCACAAGCCTGGATGCCATGTGCCGCATGATCGACAACGGCCTAGGCGTGGGCCTGATCCCCGATCGCGCGTTTGAGCTCATGCACGGCGTGGGCCATTTAAAGAGTGTGCCGCTGACCGACGGCTGGGCCCAGCGCACGCTGAGTCTGGTGGCGCGTGACTTTGATGCGCTGCCCGTGACATCGCGTTTGCTGGTGGAACACCTCGGCAAAGGCTGGGTGTCAGTTGCCAAGGCGGCTGCCTAAAATTTCAGAGACAACTTTTTCCCACGAAGACGAGAACACTTATGGGCCGCACCCTTTACGACAAGATTTTTGACGAGCACGTCATCCATACCGAGGAAGACGGCACCTCCATCCTCTACATCGACCGCCATCTGGTGCACGAAGTCACCAGCCCGCAGGCCTTTGAAGGCCTGCGCCTGGCGGGCCGCAAGCTGTGGCGCATCAGCTCCGTGGTGGCCACGGCCGACCACAACACCCCCACCCACGGCTGGGAGCGCGGTTACGACGGCATTGAAGACCCCATCAGCAAAGAACAAATCACCACCCTCAACACCAATATTGCGGAGTTTGGTGCGGCGGCCTTCTTCCCCTTCATGGACAAGGGCCAGGGCATTGTTCACGTGATGGGCCCTGAGCAAGGCGCCACGCTGCCCGGCATGACCGTCGTGTGCGGCGACAGCCACACCTCCACCCACGGCGCGTTTGGCGCACTGGCGCACGGCATCGGCACCTCCGAGGTCGAGCACGTGATGGCCACGCAAACGCTCTTGGCCAAAAAAGCCAAGAACATGCTGGTGCAGGTTAACGGCAAGGTCGCCCCCGGCGTGACTGCCAAGGACATCGTGCTGGCCATCATTGGCAAGATCGGCACGGCCGGCGGCACGGGCTACACGATTGAGTTCGCAGGCCAAGCCATCCGTGATCTGTCCATCGAAGGCCGCATGACGGTGTGCAACATGGCGATTGAAGGCGGCGCCCGCGCCGGCCTCGTGGCGGTGGACGAGAAAACCATCAACTACGTCAAAGGCCGCCCATTGGCACCTACTGGCGCGGAATGGGATGCTGCTGTGGCCTACTGGAAGACGCTGCACTCCGACGCTGACGCCAAGTTCGACGCCGTGGTGGAACTCAACGCCGCCGACATCGTGCCCCAAGTGACCTGGGGCACCAGCCCCGAGATGGTGCTGGGCGTGGATGCCAGCGTGCCGGATCCCGACAAGGAAAAAGACCCCAACAAGCGCGGCGCCATCGAGCGGGCGCTGACCTATATGGCCCTGGAGCCCGGCAAGCCGCTGAGCGACATCTTTGTCGACAAGGTGTTTATTGGTTCGTGCACCAACAGCCGCATTGAAGACATGCGCGAAGCCGCTGCGGTGGTGAAAAAGCTGGGCCAGAAAGTGGCCAAAAACATCAAGCTGGCGATGGTGGTACCTGGCTCGGGCCTGGTGAAAGAGCAGGCCGAGCGCGAAGGTCTGGATCTGATCTTCAAGGCCGCCGGCTTTGAATGGCGCGAACCCGGCTGCTCCATGTGCCTGGCCATGAATGCCGACCGCCTGGAGCCCGGTGAGCGCTGCGCGTCCACCTCCAACCGCAACTTCGAAGGCCGTCAGGGCGCGGGTGGCCGCACCCACCTGGTCAGCCCGGCCATGGCTGCGGCAGCCGCCATCCACGGCCATTTTGTGGACATCCGCAAGTTCGCCTAAACCACCCGTACAACCACAGATTCAACGAGACCGGGAGACACACCATGAAGCCTTCCTTCACGATTCTTTTGATCGGCTTGGCCTTCACACTGGGCGCTTGCAACACCGTGCAAGGGATTGGCCAGGACGTGCAAAAAGCCGGCAACGCGATTGAACGCGCTGCCCGTTGATCTGACGACAGAACACTTCGACAGCCATGCAAAAATTCACCGTACACCAGGGCCTGGTGGCCCCCATGGACCGCGAAAACGTCGACACCGACGCCATCATTCCCAAGCAGTTCCTCAAGTCGATCAAGAAAACCGGCTTTGGCGCCAACGCGTTTGACGAATGGCGCTACCTGGACCAACCTGGCCAGCCCGGCGTGCCCGAAGACCAGCGCAAGCCCAACCCCGACTTTGTGCTGAACCAGCCGCGCTACAAGGGCGCCAGCATCTTGCTCACACGCAAGAACTTTGGCTGCGGCTCCAGCCGCGAGCACGCGCCCTGGGCGCTGGATCAGTATGGTTTCCGCGCCATTTTGGCGCCCAGCTTTGCCGACATCTTCTTCAACAACAGCTTCAAGAACGGCCTGCTGCCCATCGTGCTGCCCGAGGCCACGATCGATCTGCTGTTTAACGAAGTGGCTGCCTTCCCGGGCTATGAGCTGACGATTGACCTGGAGCGCCAGGTCATCGTGCGCCCTCAGGGTGAAGAAATTGCGTTTGACGTGATTCCTTTCCGCAAGTACTGCCTGCTCAACGGTTTTGACGACATCGGCCTGACCATGCGCCACGCCGACAAGATCAAGGCCTTTGAAGCCGAACGCCTGGCGCAAAAGCCCTGGCTGTCGCACAGCCTGGTCCAAGCCTGAGTGCGCAACAGCCCACGCACATCTATAAATAAATGAGCTGCCAGCGCGCGTTATTTATAGATTTCAGATGCTTTTGTATTTGAAACCTATGAATAAAGAGCGCAAGCAGCTATCAAAAAATTGAGGAATATGATGAAAATCGCAGTCTTGCCCGGTGATGGCATTGGCCCCGAAATCGTGGCCGAGGCCGTGAAGGTGCTCAACGCACTGGATCTGGACCTGGAGATGGAAACCGCGCCCGTAGGCGGCGCCGCCTACGAAGCCGCAGGCCACCCCCTGCCACCCGCCACGCTGAAGCTGGCGATGGAATCGGACGCCGTGCTGTTTGGTGCAGTGGGCGACTGGAAGTACGACTCGCTGGACCGCCCACTGCGCCCTGAGCAAGCCATTTTGGGCCTGCGCAAGCACATGGGCCTGTTTGCCAACTTCCGCCCTGCGATTTGCTACAAGGAACTGACGCATGCCTCCAGCCTCAAGCCCGAGCTGGTCGCAGGCCTGGACATCCTCATCATCCGCGAGCTGACCGGTGACATCTACTTCGGCCAGCCGCGTGGCCGCCGCATTGCCGAAGACGGCCACTTCCCCGGCGCAGAAGAAGCGTTTGACACCATGCGCTACTCGCGCCCCGAGATTGAGCGTATTGCCCACGTGGCTTTCCAGGCCGCCCAAAAGCGCAGCAAACGCGTGACCAGCGTGGACAAGGCCAACGTGCTGGAGACCTTCCAGTTCTGGAAGGACATCGTCACCGAGATCGGCAAGCAGTACCCCGATGTGGCCCTGGATCACATGTATGTGGACAACGCCGCCATGCAACTGGTCAAGGAACCTAAGCGCTTTGACGTGGTGGTGACGGGCAATATGTTCGGCGACATCCTGTCGGACGAAGCCTCCATGCTGACCGGCTCCATCGGCATGCTGCCTTCAGCCTCCTTGAACGCGCAAGGCCAAGGCCTGTACGAGCCCAGCCACGGCTCAGCCCCTGACATCGCCGGCAAGGGCATTGCCAACCCGCTGGCCACCATCTTGTCGGCGGCGATGATGCTGCGTTTCTCGCTGCAGCAAGAAGCTGCCGCACAAAAGATCGAAGCGGCCGTGCAAAAGGTGCTGGCCGACGGCCTGCGCACCGCCGACATCTACAGCGAAGGCACCACCAAGGTATCGACCCGCGAAATGGGCGATGCCGTCGTGACCGCACTGGCGGCGGTCTAAAACCCAAGCCGCGTGCGCCTTGCGCCACGCGGCTTTTTTCTGGCGGCTAATGTCTGCACAGAAAATTTAAGGTGTTGTGGTGTGCATTTGCCGCCACAATCACTGCCAAACCCCTTGCGGCGGGCAGAGATTAGATTTTCTAAAGCCGCATTAGTTAAGCTACAATTTACGTCTATGTTTGCCGCCCATATTCTTACAGCTACTCAAAACACTGCCTTGCTGGCAGGCGTGGCTGTGCGCGCGACAACCACGACAACGACGATTAAAGGCTGACCCAGCCCGGTTCGTCGTGCGCCCTTTTCCGGCCAGACGAGCCGGGTGCAGGAAGCCAGATTGAGCACTTTCACATCTGTTTTCGCAACTTCTTCTTAAGGGCGTTTCAAAATGAGCAAGCAATTGGTAGGTTTGGTGGGCTGGCGCGGCATGGTCGGCTCCGTATTGATGGACCGTATGCAGGCCGAGGGCGACTTTGACCTGATCGAACCCGTGTTCTTCTCCACCTCCAACGCTGGCGGCAAAGCCCCGGCAATGGCCACGGTGCACACCCAACTGAAGGACGCCAACGACATCGCCGAGCTGTCCAAGTGCGACATCATCATCACCTGCCAGGGCGGCGACTACACCAAGGAAGTCTTCCCCAAGATCCGCGCTGCTGGCTGGAATGGCCACTGGATTGACGCCGCCTCCTCGCTGCGCATGGAAGACGACGCCGTCATCGTGCTGGACCCCGTCAACGACGAGCTGATCAAGTCCAAGCTGGCTGCCGGCTGCAAGAACTGGATTGGCGGCAACTGCACCAACTCCATCCTGCTGATGGGCCTGGGTGGCTTGTTCAAGGCTGGTCTGGTGGAGTGGGTATCTTCCATGACCTACCAGGCGGCTTCGGGCGGCGGTGCCAACCACATGCGTGAGCTGCTCAAGGGCATGGGCGTGGTGCACGCCGCTGTGGCTGATGAGCTGGCCACTCCCGCTTCTGCCATTTTGGACATCGACCGCAAGGTAGCCACCACCATCCGCGAAGACGTGCCCACCGAGTTCTTTGGCGCACCGCTGGCGGGCGGCCTGATCCCCTGGATCGACGTGCAACTGCCCAACGGTCAGTCCAAGGAAGAATGGAAGGGCCAGGCCGAAGTGAACAAGATTTTGGGCACAGCAGCCACTATTCCTGTGGACGGCCTGTGCGTGCGCATTGGCGCCATGCGCTGCCACTCGCTGGCGCTGACTTTGAAGCTGAAGAAGGACTTGCCTTTGGCCGAGATCGAAGCACTGATCAAGGGTGGCAACCCCTGGGTCAAGTTCGTGGCCAACGACCGTGCAGAAACCGTCAAGGAATTGACACCTGCCGCCACCACCGGCGGCCTGGAAGTGGCCGTGGGCCGCGTGCGCAAGCTGAACATGGGCCCCGAATACGTCTCGGCCTTCGTGATCGGTGACCAGTTGCTGTGGGGCGCTGCCGAACCGCTGCGCCGCATGCTGCGCATCCTGCTGTCCAAGTAAGCCCAGTTCGGCCGCCCATAAAAAGGAAGCTACGGCTTCCTTTTTTCTTTGCGCGAGGCTTGGTGCTTTGTCGCCCACAGACAACATCCCATTCACCCCACACAGCATCGCCCGCACACCAGGGGGGTTCACCGCCACAACGACCTCCAGACCTGCAGTAAGAGCGCACACTTGCGCCTTACCGCGCGGTTGTGCTTGTCATAATCAAGGCTTTGACAACATCCATGCCCTAAAAAGCCTTGTTTTTCGGGCTTTGGCTTGGCTTGTCACCCTTTGGCATTGCTGCTAATGTCTTTGCCAATGTCGCACCAGTGGGAGAGGCTGCGTGCAGCGCCCCAATAAGAACACCCGCCGTAATCACTTCGGCCCAACATTTTGAACGTGACCACAAACATGCATCGTTGGAAACTTTCAGCCTTGGCTGCAGCCACATTTGTTTCTGCTGCACTAAACACCACCGATGCGTGGGCGTTGTCGCTGGGATCGCTGAATGTGCGCTCCGCACTGGGCGAGAACCTGCAGGCTGAAATTGCCATCCCCCAAGCCACCGCCGCAGAAATCAATAGCTTGGTCGCCCAAATCGCCTCGGCCGAAACCTTTCGGGCCCAGGGCATGGACTACAGCAATGCCGCACGCTCCATCCAAGTGCAACTGCAACGCAACGCAGATGGCACAGCCAGCCTGCGCCTGAGCAGCACTACGCCCATCCAAGAGCCTTTTGTCGATTTGGTGCTGGAGACGCAGTGGAGTACCGGCCGTCTGGTGCGCAGCTACACCCTGCTGTTAGACCCCCCTGCCGCACAACGCAATGCCCCGGCACCGGTGGCGCCGCCACAAATCACGGCTCCAGCCAACCCATCGGTTGCGGCTCGCGACTACAACTCCAGTGCAGCGCCACGCCAGCGCGCCACCGCACCGACAAACACCGCAGCCCCTGCAAGCCCGTCTGCGCCCGCAGCTTCCAGCGAAGCAAGCACACGCGTTCGCGCGGGCGATACTGCAGGCCGCATTGCCAATACCCACCGTCCGGCGGGCGTTTCCCTCGACCAAATGCTCGTGGCCATGCTGCGCAGCAACCCTGATGCCTTTATCAACGGCAACGTCAACCGCCTTCGTGCCGGTGCCGTCGTGCAGGTGCCCAGCCGCGATCAAGCACTGGAAACCTCCAAAACCGAGGCCCGCCAAATCGTTGCAGCGCAAAGCCGTGATTTCAATGCCTATCGCCGCAGCTTGGCATCGAAAGCGCCGCAGGCCACCGTACAGGCTGCCGACCGCAGCTCTGGCGGGCAAGTGCAAGCGCGCGTCGAAGAAACACGCCCCAGCGCCGAAACACCTGACAAGCTGACCCTTTCCAAGGGTTCTGTACAGAATGCAGCCGCCGAAGCCAAGGTGGCCGAGCAAAAGCAAGCCAGCGACCAAGACAACCGCCTGAATGAGTTGCAGCGCAACTTGGCAGAGCTCAATGACTTGGCCCAAAACTCCGCAAATACAGCGCCCGCCACTGCCGCTGCAAGCACCCAGCCTGATGTCCCAGCGGCAGCCACCCCAGAGGCGACGAATGCCGCCGCTGCAGCGGCTCCTTCTCTGGAAGTGGCCAACGCCACTGCTGCTGCCGCCAGTGAAGCCAATGCCCCAGCCGCGATAGAAGCAGGTGCAGCGCCTTCTGCAGAGACAGCGCAAGAAGCATCGCCCCCTACACCGCAAGCCGACGCCACACCCGCCAAGAAGCCGGCACCTGTAGCACCCGCGCCTACGCCAGCGGCAGAAGCTTCGGTCATGGATGAATTGCTGGACAACCCCCTAGTGCCAGCCGGTGCAGGCTTGGTCGCCGTACTTTTGGGCTTGCTAGGCTATACCGCATGGAAGCGCCGCCGCACAGCGCAAACTGCACAAGACCCCAGCCTGGGAGACAGCCAGCTGCAGCCAGACTCTTTCTTTGGCAGCAGCGGGGGTCAGCAGGTTGACACCAGCAGCGCAGATGCGGGAGCCTCCACCATGGCCTACTCCCCTAGCCAGTTGGATGGTGGTGGGGATGTAGACCCTGTCGCCGAAGCCGATGTCTATCTGGCGTATGGCCGTGATGTGCAGGCCGAGGAAATCCTGAAGGAGGCACTGCGCAGCCAACCCGGTCGCTTGTCGATCCACGTGAAATTGGCAGAAATCTATGTCAAACGCCATGACATCAAGGCGCTGGAAGGCATTGCACGTGCCATGCAAGACGTCAGCAGCAGCCAAGATCCAGAATGGCAACGGGTGGTGGAAATGGGCCGCCATATGGACCCTACCAACCCGTTCTTCGCAGCAGCCAACACTGCGGCAGGCACTGCCAGCAGCAAGCCTACTTCGCCATTTGCCGCCGCTTTGAACTCCGTCAAACCCGAGCACACGGGCAACGCCGCAGTTGCCGCAGTCGCTACCGCTGCCACCGTGGCGGCCGCCCAGCCGATGCCCGATATAGACCTGAATCTGGATTTACCGGACGATGGCCTCAGCCATACTGCCGCGCCCGCCCCCATCACCACCCCAGCACCCACGGCATCTGCTGCCCCTACAGCGCCGCTGCCATCGGATGACGACTACGCATCCTTGGAGCGGCCAAGTGCGTTAGACAGCCAGCTCGATGTGTCTGCAGCCCCTGAGCCGCAAGACCCGCCCACGCTGATACAAGACACGCTGATGGCCCAAGACGACAGCGCCCATGATTTGAGTGGCTTGGATCTGGACCTCTCTGGTTTCGATGTGCCGCCCATGGCTCAGCCCAGCTCGGCACCTGCAGCGCCCTCCTCTGTGGCAGAGCCTGCACCAGCCATCGATGCAGGCCTTGACTTTGACTTGAGCACGTCCGTTACCCCAGAAGAGCTGCCATCACCCGCTAGCCCGGTCGTAGAACCTGCGGCAGCACCAGACACTACCGAAGCCAGCGACCTGGACTTTGACCTAGGTTCCCTCGATCTGGACTTGGGTGATGCCGCAGCGCCAGCAGCACCAGCACAGCCCGTGCACAATCTGGCCGATGACCCCCTGTCCACCAAGCTTGACTTGGCACAGGAATTCAACGCTATCGGCGACAGCGAAGGTGCCCGGGCCTTGATCGAAGAAGTGCTGGCAGAAGCCAGCGGATCACTCAAGGAACGTGCACAAAAAATGCTGTCTGAATTGGATTGATGATTTGCATTTTTTCTGAAGCGGCTGCGCCGCTTCCCCAGGAGCCGCCATGCGCATAGCCCTCGGGGTAAGTTACAACGGCCAGACCTACAACGGCTGGCAAAGCCAAACGAACGGCAACACCGTTCAAGACAAACTCGAAGCGGCCTTAGGCCGCTTTGCTACGCATAGCATCTCCACTTTGTGCGCGGGCCGCACGGACTCTGGGGTACACGGGCTCATGCAGGTCGTGCACTTTGATACGGAACTGCAACGCCCTGAAAGCTCATGGGTACGCGGCACCAACACTTTTTTACCGCCAGACATTGCCGTGCAATGGGCGCGTGCTGTACCCGATGCGTTTCACAGCCGCGCCTGCGCCACCTCGCGCCGCTACGCCTATGTGCTGCTGCAGTCGCCCGTGCGCCCCAGCGTGGAAACGGGCCGCGTGGGCTGGGTGTTCAATGCGCTTGATGGCGATGCCATGCGCCAAGCTGCGGCGTATCTGATTGGCGAGCACGATTTTTCGTCGTTCCGCGCGTCGGCCTGCCAAGCCCTGTCCCCCGTCAAAACCTTGCACCGGCTGGACATCACGCGCCGCAGCGTGGCCGACTCGCTGCACCGGGAGATGGAGTGCTGCTACTGGCGCTTTGAGTTTGAAGGCAGTGCTTTCTTGCACCACATGGTGCGCAACATCATGGGCTGCTTGGTGGCCATTGGGGATGGCTCTTACGCACCAGAGTGGATGGCGCAGGTCTTGGCAGCGCGCTCTCGCGATGCCGCAGCCCCCACTTTCTCGCCCCACGGCCTGTATTTCATGGGCCCTGTTTACGGTAGCGAATGGAATTTGCCGGATCGCGTTCCCGGTTTCGACTGGCTCCCTTAAGCATCAAATTGGCATTAAACCCTTATGGAACAAGCGCTGACAGCTCCTATTTCTCGCACTCGCATCAAAGTCTGCGGACTGACCCGTGAATGCGATGTCGATGCCGCCGTGGCTGCGGGCGTCGATGCCTTGGGCTTTGTGCTCTACGCGCCCAGCCCGCGCGCCGTCAGCTTGGAGCGCGCCACCCAATTGGCGCAGCGGCTACCACCGTTTGTCACGCCCGTGCTGCTGTTCGTCAATGCCAGCGCCGCTGAAGTCAGCGCTGCGGTACGCGCCATTCCGCACGCATTGCTGCAGTTTCATGGAGACGAAACCCCTGAAAGCTGCGCGCTGGCCACCGAAAATGGGCGCTACCGTTTCCTGCGCGCTGCACGCATTCCCCTAGGTAACGACGCCAAGGGCTTTGACCTCGTAAAATACGCCGATCATTACTCTCAGGCCCAGGCCATTTTGTTAGACGCCCATGTGGACGGCTACGGTGGTGCAGGCAAAGCATTCAATTGGTCACTCCTTCCAACAAGCGTCAACGCTCACCTCGTTTTGTCTGGTGGACTTACGCCTGCAAACGTGACCGATGGCATCCGCCAGGTGCGACCCCGCTGCCTGTCTTTGGCAGTTGATGTCAGCTCCGGCGTCGAAGCCACCAGCCCCGAAGGCCAAACGCTCAAGGGCATCAAGGATGCTGAAAAGATTCAACGCTTCGTTGCAGCCGTGCGTGCTGCCGATGCACCACTGGCCCCCTAATCCTGATGTTTGAATATTCCTACCCCGATGCAAACGGCCACTTTGGCCCCTATGGCGGCAGCTTTGCCAGCGAAACCCTGACCCACGCTCTGGCGGAGTTGCGCGATGCCTATGCCAAATACCAGCACGACCCGGAGTTCGTTGCCGAATTCCGCTCTGAACTGGCGCACTTCGTCGGCCGTCCTTCGCCGGTGTACCACGCCGCCCGCATGTCCAAAGAGATGGGCGGCGCGCAAATCTATCTGAAGCGCGAAGACCTGAACCACACCGGCGCGCACAAGATCAACAACGTGATCGGCCAAGCCATGTTGGCCAAGCGCATGGGCAAACCACGCATCATTGCAGAGACCGGTGCGGGCCAGCACGGCGTGGCCACGGCAACGATTTGCGCGCGCTATGGCCTGGAGTGCGTGGTCTACATGGGTGCTGAAGACGTCAAGCGCCAAAGCCCCAACGTCTACCGCATGAAGCTGCTGGGCGCTACCGTGGTGCCCGTGGAGTCAGGCTCCAAGACCCTCAAGGATGCGCTGAACGAAGCCATGCGCGACTGGGTGGCCAACGTGGACAACACCTTCTACATCATCGGCACTGTGGCTGGCCCGGCCCCCTACCCAGCCATGGTGCGCGATTTCCAGAGCGTGATTGGCGAAGAGTGCCTGACGCAGATGCCCGAGATCTTCAAGGAACTGAAGATGGCGGGCGAGCAACCCGATGTCGTCGTCGCCTGCGTGGGTGGCGGCTCCAACGCCATGGGCATCTTCTACCCCTATATCCCGTTTGAGAACACCCAGCTGATCGGCGTGGAAGCTGCGGGCGAAGGCCTGGACACCGGCAAGCACTCGGCATCGCTGCAAAAGGGCAGCGCGGGCGTGCTGCACGGCAACCGCACCTTCATCATGCAGGACGACAACGGTCAAATCATGGAGACCCATTCCATCAGCGCTGGCTTGGACTACCCCGGCGTGGGGCCTGAGCACGCCTGGCTGCAGGAGATCGGCCGCGCGCAGTACGTGGGCATCACCGACAAGGAAGCGCTGGAAGCCTTCCACTACCTGTGCCGCGTCGAGGGCATCATTCCTGCGCTGGAGTCCAGCCATGCCGTGGCCTATGCCATGAAGCTGGCCAAGACCATGAAGCCCGAACAATCCATCCTGGTCAACCTGTCGGGCCGGGGGGACAAGGACATCGGCACCGTGGCCGATCTGTCGGGTGTAGATTTTTACGACCGCCCATCGATGCGCGGTCTGACCGTCAAGGGAGGGCCCGCTGCATGAGCCCACAACCATCCAGAATTGCTGCCACTTTCGAAAAACTGAACCAGGAAGGCCGCAAGGCCCTCATCCCCTTCGTGACGGCTGGCTACCCGTTTGCCGCCATCACGCCCTCGCTGATGCACGGCATGGTGGAAGCTGGTTCGGACATCATCGAGCTGGGGGTGCCGTTCTCGGACCCGATGGCCGATGGCCCCGTCATCCAAAAAGCCGGTGACCGCGCGATTGCCAATGGCGTGGGCCTCAAGCAGGTGCTGGCCTACGTGCGCGAGTTCCGCCAGAAGAACCACACCACCCCCGTGGTGCTGATGGGCTATGCCAACCCGGTGGAGCGCTACGACCAGGTACACGGCACGGACGCCTTCGTTAACGATGCAGCCGAAGCCGGTGTCGATGGTATCTTGGTGGTGGACTACCCCCCCGAGGAGTCTGAAGCGTTTGCCGCCAAGCTGCGCGCCAAGGGCATGGACCAGATCTTCCTGCTGGCCCCCACCAGCACCGATGAACGCATCCAACAAGTGGCGCGCATCGCCAGCGGCTATGTCTACTACGTCTCGCTCAAGGGGGTGACCGGCTCCAACGCACTGGATGTGGATGCTGTGGCAGCGATGATGCCCCGCATCAAGCAGCACATCCACGTGCCCGTGGGGGTGGGCTTTGGCATTCGTGATGGCCAAACCGCCCATGCGGTCGCCCAAATTGCGGATGCAGCCATCATTGGCAGCAAGATCATCCAATTGCTGGAAGATCAACCCCACGAAAAAATTGTCCCACTGGCCATTGATTTCTTGCGCGGTGTGCGCAAAACGATGGATGCATAATGCGCCCCCTGGCCCACATCCGTTGTATGTGTGCCAAGTGAGATTGCCCTAAAGAGGAAACCGTATGTCCTGGCTTGAAAAACTCCTGCCTGCCAAAATTCAGCAAACCGAACCCAAGGATCGCCAACAGCAGATTCCTGAAGGCCTGTGGGTCAAGTGCCCCAGCTGCGAAACGGTGCTGTACAAGACGGATCTGGAGAGCAACCAGAACGTATGCCCCACCTGTGGTCACCACCACCGCATTGGCGCGCGCGCCCGTCTGAACCATTTCCTGGACGGCGAAGGCCGCTATGAAATTGGTCAGGAAGTCATTCCTGTGGACCCCCTGAAGTTCCAAGACAGCCGCAAATACCCCCAGCGCTTGAAAGAAGCACTGGAAAACACCGGAGAGACCGATGCCCTGGTGGTCATGGGCGGCACGGTCAAGGGCATCGAGATGGTCGTCGCCTGCTTTGAATTTGACTTCATGGGCGGCTCCATGGGCTCGGTGGTCGGCGAGCGCTTTGTGCGCGGCGTGGAAACCGCGATCGAGCAAAAAGTACCCTTCCTCTGCTTTACCGCCACGGGTGGTGCGCGCATGCAAGAAGGCTTGCTGTCGCTGATGCAAATGGCCAAGACCAATGCAGCGCTGACCCGTCTGGCCAAAAAAGGCCTGCCTTACATCTCGGTACTGACCGACCCCACCATGGGTGGCGTTTCCGCGGGCTTTGCCTTCGTGGGCGACATCGTGATGGCCGAGCCCAAGGCGCTGATCGGCTTTGCCGGCCCCCGCGTGATCGAAACCACGGTGCGCGTGAAGCTGCCCGAGGGCTTCCAGCGCTCGGAATTCCTGAAGGACAAAGGCGCCGTGGACATGATTGTCGACCGCCGCGCGCTGCGCGACACCGTGGCCAGCACCCTGGCCATGCTGCAGCGTCTGCCTGCTGACGCAGTGGTACAAGACTAAGTACCGCGCACTGTTTGCGGTGCGTCACCCCACAAAAAAGGCTCCTAGGTAGGAGCCTTTTTTACGTCCTGCGCTTGCCACGGCTGCACAGCCAGCTAGCGATGACTGAATACGCAAAACCGAGCCTTAGTACGCTACCGCCGTCATGCCGGAGAGCAGGCTGAACTGGATGTGCGAGAGCATCATCTGCATCACCTGCAAAGCGATGATGGCCACCAGCGCTGACAGATCGACACCGCCCACCAGAGGAATCAGTTTGCGCAGCGGACGCAGCACAGGCTCACTCAGCCGGTGCAAGATGCCGGCAATCGGCGAATGCGGCTGCACCCACGACAAGATGGCATACACAATCAAGATACCGATCAGCCCCGTCAGCACCATGCGCACCAGGCCAAAGATGGCCAGCACCAACACCATCAACGGATTGCCGGCCGCCCCCAGCAGCAGCCACAGCAGCAGGTACTGCACCAGCATCACCAGCATCGCGGCCAGCAAGCTGGACAGGTCGTACTGCGTGCGGCTGGGCACCAGCTTGCGCAGCGGCATCACCAGCCAGTCGGACAGCGCAAACACCAGCTTGCCCACGGGGTTGTTGAAGGGAATGCGCTGTGCCTGCATGTACAGGCGCAGCAGGCAAGCGCCTGCCACCAAGCCGCAAACCACCTCCAGCAGAAATTGAAGAATTTGAACCATCATGGAGATCGAAAAGGTTGAATCACTACGTCAATAAAAACGCCCCACATGCAGGGCTGCGCGGTCTCAGCCTACGCAGGCCCGCATGCACTGCAACCCATCATAGCCAAGCGTACTGCTGCTATAGACCATGACTTCTGCGCTGACACTGGTTTCTCTGCCCATTTTTCCGCTGCACACGGTGTTGTTTCCGGGCGGCGCGTTGCCATTGCGGGTGTTTGAACCACGTTATCGCATGATGGTGCGCGGCTGCCGTGAGCAAGGTGCGCCATTTGGTGTGGTCACACTACTCAGTGGCAGCGAAGTGCAACGCAGCCATGCCCCTGAAGAGCGCTTTTACCCACTCGGCACGCTGGCGCATATTGATATGGTGGCCACGCTGAGCTCGGGCTTGGAGCTGATTCACTGCGCAGGCCAAGACCGCTTTTGCATCACCACAGCGCGCCAACTCGCCAATGGTTTATGGGTGGCTGATGTGCAACTGCTGCCCAGCGACATCACCACTCCCATCCCCGCAGACTTGCAACACGCAGCAGCGGCTTTGCGCCATGTGCTGCACAAGCTGTTGCAGCCGCACTTGGACCAGGCCACAGAACAACAGTTTGCAGATTGCGGTTGGGTGGCCAACCGCTGGTGCGAGTTATTGCCGCTGACAGAGCAATTCCAGCTGCAAATGCTGGAGCTGGACAGCCCTTTGCTGCGCCTGGAGCTGATCACCGATGCCCTCGAAAGCGCAGGCATCGTGCCGCATCACCCTACAAAAACATAGCTGCCTGCGCCTATTGAATCTAGTTTTCAGGTACTTTCAGTGCCTAAACGCTTTGAATACAAGCGCTTAAAGCTCACTTTTTAGTAATTACCCGGCGCACAGCACCGCCTTTCACACTGAAAGTGCCGAGATTGCAGCACCTGCATGCCGAAGCAGCGCAAAAAAACTAAAATGCTCGGTTTTGGCAAGTCTTACCAGCCTTTGCGCTGCGCTCATCCATGTCTGAACAACACAACTCCCCTGAGGCAGAAGTCGCTGCCCCCCAAGACGAAAACAAACTGATTGCTGAGCGCCGCGAAAAACTGAAAGCCTTGCGCGAGTCTGTCAAGGCCCACGGTGGCGTGGCCTTCCCCAACGACTTCAAGCCCGCCGACCGCGCCCTGCCGCTGGTCGAGGCCCATGGCACCAAGGAAGCCGAGGCGCTGGAAGCCGAAGCCCTGACTGTGTCGGTGGGCGGCCGCATGATGCTCAAGCGCGTGATGGGCAAGGCCAGCTTTGCCACCGTGCAGGATGCTACCGGCCGCATTCAGGCCTACATCACCCGCGACGCCGTGGGCGAAGAGGTGTATGCCGACTTCAAGAAGTGGGACCTGGGCGACATCATCGCCGTCGAAGGCCAGCTGATGAAGACCAAGACCGGCGAGTTGTCGATCAAGGCCACGCGCATCCGCCTGCTCACCAAGAGCCTGCGCCCCATGCCCGACAAGTTCCACGGCATGGCCGACCCCGAGCAGAAGGTGCGCCAGCGCTACGTCGACCTGATGATGAACGAAGACGCCCGCAAGCGCTTCGTGGCGCGCAGCAAGGCCGTGGCCGGCATCCGCGACTTCATGGTGCAACACGGCTTCCTGGAAGTCGAAACGCCCATGCTGCACCCCATCCCCGGTGGTGCCAACGCCAAGCCCTTCGTCACACACCACAATGCGCTGGACCAGGAGATGTACCTGCGCATTGCGCCCGAGCTGTACTTGAAGCGCCTGATCGTCGGCGGTTTCGAGCGCGTGTTCGAAATCAACCGCAACTTCCGCAACGAAGGTATCTCGGTACGCCACAACCCCGAGTTCACCATGATGGAGTTCTACGCGGCCTACTGGAACTACCAGGACCTGATGGACTACACCGAGCAGCTGGTGCGCGACGCCGCCATGAAGGCCGTGGGCACGCTGGAGTGCACCTACGGCGGCAAGCCTGTGGATCTGACCAAGCCGTTTGAGCGCCTGACCATTCCCGAAGCCATCGTCAAGTACACCGAAGCCGGAGACAACGTGGCCAACCGCGACTGGCTGACCAATGCCCTCAAGAAGCTGGGGATGAACGAAGAGAAGGACAAGCTGTCCACCCGCTCGCTGGCCAGCCTGCAGGTGCTGTACTTCGAGGAAGTGGTGGAAGAGAAGCTGTGGAACCCCACCTTCATCATGGAGCACCCCACCGAAATCTCGCCGCTGGCGCGCGCCAACGACGAGCGCCCCGAAGTGACCGAGCGCTTTGAGCTGTACATCACTGGCCGTGAATTCGGCAACGGCTTCTCCGAGCTGAACGACGCCGAAGACCAGGCCGCGCGCTTCAACGCCCAGGTGGAAGCCAAGGACGGTGGCGACGACGAAGCCATGTACTTCGACCACGACTTCGTCCGCGCCCTGGAATACGGCATGCCCCCCACCGGCGGCTGCGGCATCGGCATTGACCGCCTGCTGATGCTGCTGACCGACAGCGCCAGCATCCGCGACGTGATACTGTTCCCCGCCCTGCGCCGCGAACATATCTAACGCACTTTCTCTGCAGCAGATCACAGGTGTACTCCGTTTTGGCGGAGTACACCTTTTTTTGCTTTGTGTTCCGGCGCAACCTCGCCAAACTGCGTACTTCTTCGCAGTTTTTTCGCTGGATCTTATGCATTCCCCAGACGAGCGCCCGACCACTGCCTTGGATGACCAAGGTCTTGCCTCCGGCACCACCCACCTGGCAGGTCAGGGTATTCAAAACATTCGGGTCATGGTGGTCGATGACCAAAACTCCGTGCGCTTGGCTTTGGCGTATGAGCTGCAGCGCAGCGGTGTCACCGAGGTCATCCAGGCTGCCGATGCAGAAAGCGCGGTCGCGCTCTTTCAGCAACATCGGCCAGACTTGGTTCTGCTGGACATTCGCCTGCCCGGCAAAAGTGGCTACTGGGTGGCTCGCCGCATTCGCGAAAGCGAGAACGGCGACTGGACACCCATCATCTTCCTTTCGGGCTTGGACAACGACCTGGATGTCTGGCAAGGCATTGAATCCGGGGGCGATGACTACCTGGTCAAACCCGTCAAACCCATTGTGCTGATGGCCAAACTGCGCGCCATGCAGCGTTTGCTGGATATGCGCCGCCGCCTGGTCAGCATGTCTGCCGAATTGCGCCTGGCCAACCAGCGCCTGAACCACATGGTGGAAATTGATGCGCTGACGGGCTTGACCAACCGCCGTGGCCTGGAGCGCCTGCTCCACTCCGAAATCCACGCCGCCCGGCGCGAGCAGCAGCCGCTGACCTTGATGCTGTGCGATATCGATTTCTTCAAAAGCTACAACGACAACCTGGGCCATCTGGCGGGCGATGAATGCCTGCGCGAAGTGGCCCGTTTGCTCAGGGATGTGTGCGTACGCCCCCGCGATATCGCCACGCGCTATGGCGGTGAAGAGTTTGCCCTGGTGCTGCCCAACACACCGCGTTCGGGCGCCATGACCTTCGCCCGCGCACTGTGCAGCGTGCTGCACAAGCGCGCGATTGCGCATCCGCAAAGTGCTGCCTCACCCTTTGTCACGCTTTCCGGCGGTATCACCACCTGCATTCCCGACGAAAATACGGACGAAGAAAGCCTCATCATGCGTGCGGACCATGCGCTGTATGCCGCCAAAGCCGAAGGAAGAAACCGTTTTTTCAGCTTTGAAATGCAGATGGATACCATTGAGCAATTGCGCATGCGTTAGCCTTCGGGCCGTATTTGTCTGTCCGGGGCACCTTCTGGTGCCCTTCGCCTTTATGGCTGCTCTATTGATTGCCTTTGAAAAATAAGGAACCGCTTTTGTGACCTTGATTGACCGTTTATCCAACCTGCGCACCCGCCTTCCCGCCTGGATGCAAGACTGGATCGAGATTGCCATCCCCGTGCTGCAAATTTTGCTGATCGTGCTGCTCGCCTGGCTGCTGCACCGCCTGTTCAAACGCGTCATCCAACGCGCCAGCGCTCACTATGAGTTTCCACATGAGTTGCTCATGCCCATCCACGCGGTGGTGCGCTGGCTCATTATTGCGGGTTCGGTGCTGCTGATTTTGGAGCGCCTGGGCGTCTCCGCCAGTGTGCTGTGGTCAGCCTTTACCGGCTTTGCCACTGTGGGTGCCGTGGCCTTTTTTGCCGCGTGGAGCGTGCTGTCCAACCTGTTTTGCGCCTTCCTGATCTTCACCGTGGGCCCTTTCCGCGTGGGCGATCACATTGAAGTGCTGGACACCGCCGAAAAACCCGGCGCCCTGGGCCGCGTGATCGACATCAACCTGCTCTACACCACGCTGGAAGATGCCACGGCGGCAGAGCCCGGCACGATGATTCAAATCCCCAACTCGCTGATCTTCCAGCGCGTGGTGCGCCGCTGGCGCATGGGCACCCCGGTGCCTGCGGACAAGCTGCACCAGGCGGCACCCGCCGCCCGCGAAACCACGGCAGAGCCTGCGCCTGCGCCCAAGACCGTGACTTTCCCGTAAGCGCAAGCCGCGCTTCTCTTGCACCAAAAAGCCGCTGATTCATGCCGAAGCAGCGGCTTTTTGCATGCCCTAACAATTCGTGCACTTTTTATGCACTTTTCATATGCTTTTTAGCCTCTAGCGCTTATGCAGCAAGCGCTGGCAGCTCTACTTTTTAAGGCTTGCGAGGTTGCACCTTGCTGGCGGCCAGCTTGGCTTGGCTGCGTGCCGTATCCACATCCGCAGCACGCGCCAGCGCCACCCCCATGCGGCGCTTGACAAAGCTCTCGGGCTTGCCAAACAGGCGCAGATCGGTGCCGGCAATCGCCAGCGCTTCGTCCACGCCATCGAACACCAGACCCTCGGCATCCTGGCCGCCATAAATCACGGCGCTGGCGCCGGGGTTGCGCAAGCTGGCATCCACGGGCAAGCCCAGAATGGCGCGGGCATGCAACTCGAACTCGCTTTGCCACTGGGTGCACAGCGTGACCAGCCCCGTGTCGTGCGGGCGCGGCGAGACTTCGCTGAACCACACTTGCTCGCCCTTCACAAACAGCTCCACACCAAACAGGCCCAGCCCACCCAAGTCGTCGGTCACGGCTTTGGCAATCTGGCGCGATTTTTCCAGTGCCGCAGGGTGCATGGGGTGGGGTTGCCAGCTTTCGACATAGTCACCGGCTTTCTGAATGTGGCCCACGGGGTCACAGAAATGCGTTTCGATCTGCCCATCGGCCCCTTTGGCGCGCACGGTCAGCTGGGTGATTTCGTAATCAAAGTCGATAAAACCTTCGACAATCACGCGTCCCTTGGCCACACGGCCACCGGCCATGGCGTAATCCCAGGCGGCTGCCACATCGACCGGGCCGTCGATCTTGCTTTGCCCCTTGCCAGAGCTGCTCATCACAGGCTTGACCACACAGGGGTAGCCAATCGCTGGGTGGCCATCACTGCCGTCAATCGCAGCTTGCAACTGCGCCAGCGAGTCGCAAAAGCGATAAGGACTCGTGGGCAGGCCCAAGGTTTCAGCTGCCAAGCGGCGAATGCCTTCGCGGTCCATGGTCAGCCGCGCGGCGCGTGCGGTGGGGATGCAGGTGATCACGCCTGCGGCTTCCAGCTCCTCCAGCATCGGCGTGGCAATCGCTTCAATCTCGGGCACCACCAAATCCGGCTTGACGTCCTCAATCAGCGCCTTGAGCTGGGCGGGGTCGCTCATGGTGATGGTGCGCGCGTGGTGCGCCACCTGCTGGCCCGGCGCGTTGTCGTAGCGATCCACCGCAATGGTTTCCACGCCCAGGCGTTGCAGCGCAATCAAGACTTCTTTGCCCAATTCGCCGCTGCCCAGCAGCATGACTTTGGTGGCATGGGGCGACAGAGGGGTTCCAAGGGTGGTCATAGCAAAAGTTCTCACTGTAAAGACGTGCTGCTTGGTGCAGCCAACCCCATCATCATAATTTCCATATAAGCCCTATAAGAAATTACAGATTGAAGCATTAACCCTGCCGTACACACAGAACTGCGAATTCAGCAAGATCACGCCCTTGTGCCTTGCAAGCAGTCCCTTTCCCCAGAAGCCAGGTGCTTCGCGCCATTCGCTCCCGCTCTCGATGAAACTCCGCCTTCAACTCCCGCTCTTTATGGCTGCAGCCTTGCTGCTGATGTTGTGTGCAGCACTTTTTGGACTGCTGCGCCAGCAACAAGCGCTCACGCTCTATCACGAAGACGTTGCCCGCCATATGGGGAACGAGCGTGTCACCAGCCTGCTGCTCCAGGAGTTCAAGGTACAGGCGCAGGAATGGAAAAACGTGCTGCTGCGTGGCCACACTCCGCAAGACCGTGCACGTTACTGGCAAGCGTTTGAAAAGCAGGAGCGCGATATTCAAGCCCACAGCCAGCAGCTGCTGTCGAGCCTGGAGGCGGGCACCGCGCGCACGCTGGTGCAGCAGTTTCAGCAATCCCACCAGAACATGGGCCAGGCCTACCGCCAAGGCCTGCGCCAGTTTGAAAACAATGGCTATGACCCGCGCGCTGGCGATGCGCACGTGCGCGGTATTGACCGCGAAGCCAGCACCTTGCTGGAGCAGGCCGCCCAGCAAATCGCCAGCGACAGCGCAGCATTGTCCGCACAGGCCCAGCACATGGCCGAGCAAGCACGCTGGCTCAGCCTGGGCGTTTGCTTGCTGGTATTTGCTGCGGGCTTGGCGGTGAGTGTGGGCTACAGCCGCCGCATCACCCTGCCACTGGCACAGGCTGTAGCAGCGGCCAACGGCATTGCAGCCGGTGATTTGCGCCAGCGCATGCATGCCCATGGCCGCAATGAAATCACCGACCTGATGCATGCCTTGCAAGGCATGCAAACCAGCCTGTCACACCTGGTGCAGCAAGTGCGCACCGATGCCGAGCACGTGGCCACCGCCAGCGAGCAAATTGCCAGCGGCAACCAAGATCTTTCGCGCCGCACGGAAAGCTAGGCCAGCGCCCTGCAGCAAAGCAATGCCAGCATGGAAACGCTGGCCAGCAATGTGCGCCAGAACGCAGACCACGCACAATCTGCGCTGCACCTGTCCCAGCAAGCCAGCCAGGTCGCCACCTCGGGGCGCAGCAGCATGCTGGGCTTGGTCGAGACCATGCAGAGCATTCAGCACAGCAGCCAAAAAATTGGCGACATCATTGGCGTGATTGACGGCATTGCCTTCCAGACCAATATCCTGGCGCTCAATGCCGCCGTGGAAGCTGCGCGGGCCGGTGAACAAGGCCGGGGCTTTGCGGTGGTGGCCGGGGAGGTGCGCTCACTGGCACAGCGCAGCGCAGAGGCCGCCAAAGAAATCAAGCAGCTCATCGCACTCAGCGGCGAGCGCGTGGATGCCGGGGTGCGCCAAGCCGGCGAAACCGGCAGCACCATGACGGAGATTGAACAAACCATCCACCGCGTCACAAGCCTGGTGCAAGAAATTGCACAGGCCAGCCATGCGCAAAGCACGGGGGTGACCGAGATAGGCAGCGCCTTGGCAGATATTGACAACAGCACGCAGCACAACGCGGCCATGGTGGAAGAGATGACTGCCGCCACCCAGAGCTTGCACACACAGTCTCAGGATTTGCTGCGCAGCGCCAGCGCTTTCCAAACCAATAGCTAGTAGCCATTAGCCAGTAGCACGACGCCAGAACTGGAGCAGCGCTGGGCGCGCCTTCAATGCGTTGTAGGCTTTGCGGCCTGCGCCGCTGCAGGGGCCTTGCGGGGAATGGTGGCTTGGGCAAAGTCCATCTCCGGCGTCCACACCACGCTGTCCCAGGCCCAAGGGCTGCTGGCCGTTTCCAGGCTCAGCACATGCACCCCGGCCCAATCCTGGGCCCGGCCTTTGAGCCATTCCACCTGGTCATCGCGCACAAATACCAGCAAGCCAATACTCCAGCCACTGTCCACCACCTGCAGGCGCTGCAATTGCTCCAGCAAAGGGGCATACCACTTCGGTACGCGCTGGTTGATCTTGTCCACCAAGCCCAGCGGATAGCCCGATGCACTCACCGCCACCACCCAGATTTGGCGCTTTGCCGGACGCAGTGCCACAAAACTCGGGCACATCCACCCTGCGGCTACGTCGTACTGCGCCGCTATGAAGGTGTCGCCATTGGCAGTTAAAAACTGCATGACCGCTTCATCGTGTCGATCCATGGGGGCCCTTTAAAAGTTTTTGATAGCTGTCTACGCTTTACAGACAAGCGTTAGGCCTCTATTTTGCTCATAAAAAAAGGAGCCGCAATGGCTCCTGGCTGGGGTGCGTCACCACCATGACTTAGAAAGTTTCCCAATCATCGTCAGAGGTGGTGGCCGCCGCCTTGCTGTCTGCCGGTACAGCGCGCAGCAGTTTGGGGGCTTCTTCGACCTTTTTCGCCACCGGTTTGCGTGCTGCAGGCTGGCTGCCCGTGACTGCGGGCTTGGTGGCTGCCTGGGTCGCTGCAGGCTTGCTGGCGGTGGCTCTGGCCACCACAGGCTGGCGAGCAGCAGCCACAGCCAGTGACTGCCCCACATTGAAGACCGCAACAACTTCCGCCAAGCGTTTGGCTTGCTCATTCATCGAGGTGGCCGCAGCACTGGACTCTTCCACCAGCGCAGCGTTTTGCTGCGTCATCTGATCCAGGTTGCTTACTGCATGGTTCACTTGCGCGATGCCATCACGTTGCTCATGCGAAGAAGCGGTGATTTCGCCGATCAAGTCCGTCACGCGGCGCACGCTGCTGACGATCTCTTGCATGCTCTCGCCAGCCTGCGCCACCTGCGCAGAGCCCACATCCACCTTGTTGACGCTTTCCGTAATCAGCACCTTGATTTCCTTGGCAGCCTCTGCGCTGCGCCCCGCCAAAGAGCGCACCTCGCCGGCCACCACCGCAAAGCCCCGGCCTTGCTCCCCGGCACGCGCGGCTTCCACGGCGGCATTGAGCGCCAGGATATTGGTCTGGAAGGCAATGCCGTCAATCACACCAATGATGTCGTTGATCTTGCGGCTGGCGACGTTGATCTGGTCCATGCTGGTGACCACCTGCCCCACCACATCCCCACCGCGCTCGGCCGCCTGCACGGCGGTGGCTGCCAGTTGATTGGCCTGGCGGGCCGTGTCTGCAGACTGCGTCACGGTGGCGGTCAGCTCTTCCATGCTGGCCGCTGTTTCTTCCAGGTTGGCCGCTGTTTGCTCCGTGCGTGCCGACAAGTCTTGGTTGCCTGTGGCGATCTGGCTGGCTGCGGAAGACACCGAATCCACGCCGTTGCGCACCTCGCCCACCAGGGAGCGCAATTTTTGCGTCATGGCATTCAAGCTGCGCAGCAACTGACCCAGCTCGTCCTGGCGGTCATCGTGCACATCTTTGGTCAAGTCGCCAGCCGCAATGGTTTCTGCCAGCTCTACCGCACGCGCCAAAGGTGCGGTCAACTGGCGCACCAGCCATGCAGACAGCAGCAGACCCAGCGCAATCACTAAGGCCAGCGCAATACCGCCAACCGTCATGGCCAGCTCGCCCTCGGCTTTCCCCTTTTGAATGGCTGTGCTGAGCATTTTTTGCTGCAGCGCCACCAGCTCATCCAGGATGTCCATGTATTGGTCCACCGTGGGCACCAGTTCACTTTGCACCATGCGGCCCACATCACCATCGTTGCGGCGCTCCATGGCAATTTGCTCTGTCAGCTGCTGCAATTTTTTGCGCTGGTCTGCCAGACGTGCCATCACAGCCAGGCCCTCTGCGCTTTCTACGCGCTGGTTCGTCTCCGTCAGCAATGCATTCGCTTCTACCGATGCAGTTTTGAACTGCTGGTTAAAAAAGTCTATCGACGTAGTGTCTTGGGCCATATTGGCGGCCACCAAATAGCTGGCGGTAGCTTGGGTGTTACCACGCAGCTGCACCACCAGACGGATACGCTCCTCCATATCAAGGATGGAGTCCATCACCCGTTGATCGACACTCTTGAGGTAGGACGTCATGCCCAAGCCAGAAAGCAGCATCGTGGTGATCACAGTCAGCAGCAGTAGCCAGACTTTTTTAGCTACGGTCAGATTTTTGAATTGCATGTCAGACGGATAAAGGAAAACCGCCAACACCTACGCGTCAGCGGCTTTTTTACAGATGCTGACAATTACACAGGGTTTGCCCGTATATTCCAACCACTTTTGACAAAACGTTGCAAATGTGCAACCTGCTGCGTCAATGCCTTGTCTGGCTGGCTCTGCTCCGTCCCAGAGCCAGCTCTGGTGCTACAGATCAGTCACCCTGCCGTGCTAGGGCTGACCCAAGCAAATACCAATATCTCGGGCCATGGTCAGCAGCGGATGGTCTGCAGCGATCTGGCGTTGGGTGTTGGCTACGGTAGCAATTTCTACACTGCCAATCGCGCCGTTTTGCAAAGTCACCATGCGGCCAAACTGACCGCTCAGCACCAGTTGCGCCGCATGGTGGCCGAACTGGGTCGCCAGCACCCGGTCAAACGGTGTGGGGTCACCGCCGCGCTGCACGTGGCCCAAGACCGTGGCGCGGACTTCACTCTTCAAATGTGGCTGCAAGCGCTCTCGCAGCACATGGCCCACGCCGCCCAAGCGCAAAGGGTCGGGGCTGTGCTCCACGCGCTCTCGCACCGTCAAGCTCTGGCCGCTTTCTTTGGCGCCTTCCCCAATGCAAATGATGGTGTAGCGCTGGCGCTGCTCGCGCGCCTTGCACACGTCGATGATGGTTTGCAGGTCATAGTCGATTTCTGGCAGCAAGATGATGTCTGCAGCCCCGGCAATACCAGCCTCCAGCGCCAGCCAGCCCGCGTTGCGGCCCATGGTCTCGACGATCATCACGCGGTGGTGGCTGTTGGCCGTGCTCTCAATGCGGCGCAGTGCCTCGGTGGCCGTGGCCACCGCCGTGTCAAAGCCAAAGCTGCGCTCGCAATTCGCAATATCGTTGTCGATGGTTTTAGGCACGCCCACACATTGCATGCCCACTGCGTTTGCCAGTCCGTAGGCCAAGCTCTGCGTGCCATCACCACCAATCGAGACCACCACATCCAGGCCCAGGGTGTGCACATTGCGCTTGACCTGCGCCAGGGTTTCGGCGTTCTTGAGGGGGTTGGCACTGTTGCTGGTGCCCAAAATGGTGCCGCCAATGTGCAAAATGCCCGAGACCTCGTCCCAGCTCAATGGCTTGACGCGCGGCGCATCACCCATCAAGCCTTCGAAGCCATCTTGAATGCCGAGCACTTCACAGCCACCTTGGCGGATCAACGACTTGGTCACAGCACGGATCACCGCATTCAGGCCGGGGCAATCCCCACCACCGGTTAGCACACCTACGCGCATAGACATCTCTCCTTATTCACTCCAACGGGTCGCGCTGCCCCTAGGGCCAAGGCTGGCCCAGGCAGCAAACGTGCATCATCCCATGTCCGCCCTGGAGGCAGCTTGGTGGACCTAAAAAATAGCCGCACTGACAGCGCCGAGGGAGCAGGCCTCGGGTTGGCCTGCACGCCAGATCCAGCAGAAGCCGAGATGTGCAGATGCTTGAGTGCCCAACACAACGCAACACAACACAATGGCGGCACGCGAGCACTGCGGGCTTCAGCCTAGACAAAACAGCGCCCCTCATCTCCCCCTAAAACGCTGCTAGCATAAAAAACCGCCTGCACATCACGTGTCCAGGCGGTCAGAATGACGCGCTGTGATGGGGGCGCAGCACCGCCCCGCCCTCACTCAGGGCAGCATGTCCAGCGCTTGCAAATAGGCCGGCTGGTGCATCAAATCATCCCAAGGCTGCGGCACAGTGTCGGGCAGCAGCGCCAAGCGGCGTGATTCGGAATCAATGTCGGGCTGCCAGCGGCCAGTGCGCAAAGCCTCGTCCATGCCTTCCAACAACTCGTCCACGTGCTCGCCCAACCCCAGGCTTTGGTTGCACAGCAGCACCATGTCGCAGCCTGCCTCCAAAGCGCGCAGTGCTGCTTCGGTATAGCTGATCACCTGGCCATCGATGCGGCGTGCCGCTTCCATGCTGAGGTCATCGCTGATGATCGCGCCGTCATAGTGCAGCTCACCGCGCAAAATCTCTCGCAGCCACACCTTGGAAAAACCAGCAGGCAGCTTATCCACCTTGGGGTAGATCACATGCGCAGGCATAACTGCCGTGAGCACGCTGGACAGCCAAGGGTAAGGCGCAGCATCTTCGCCCAGAATTTTTTTGAGCTTGCGCTTGTCTACGGGCATGTCGGTGTGCGAGTCCGCTTTCACATGACCATGGCCGGGAAAGTGTTTGCCGCAGTTGCCCATGCCTGCTTGCAGCAGCCCGTGCATCAGGCTCTTGGCCAGCGCGGCCACCACACGGGGGTCGCGGTGGAAGCTGCGGTCGCCAATCACGGAGCTTTCGCCGTAGTCCAGATCCAGCACCGGCGTGAAGCTGAAGTCCACGCCGCAGGCGCGCAGCTCGCTGCCCAGCACATAACCGGCCGCCGTGGCCGCATTCATGGCGTGCATGGCACCGCTGCCTTTGCGGCGCTTTTTACCTTGGCCATCATCCATCCACATCTGGCCCAGAGCACGCATGGGGGGAATGTGGGTGAAACCATCGGTTTTGAACCGCTGCACGCGCCCGCCTTCGTGGTCCACGCAAATCAGCAGGTCTTCCTTGACCGCCTTGATGTCCGCGCACAGCTGCACCAGTTGCGCGCGGTTTTCCCAGTTGCGGGTGAACAAAATAATGCCGCCCACCAACGGGTGGGCCAGGCGAGAGCGGTCGGTATCGGTCAGCGCTTTGCCAGCGATGTCAATGATGAGAGGGGCATGCAATGCGGTCATGGACGAGCCTCATGAAGCGCAGCTGCGTAGCCAGCAACTGCGAAAGCTATAAAGCCTCCAGTATGACTGCGAAGAGCGGCTTGTCACGCTTTGGATGCTGCAGCGCTTTGTCCGCCGCGCGCCGGGCTTTAGGCAGGTTGACGCTCTACCACGCAAAAGCTGGCGGCGTAGTCGCTCTCATCGCTCATGGTGATGTGCACGCTCAGGCCTTTGGCCTCAAACCATGCCTTCATCGCGCCGTGCAGCACGATGGTGGGCTGCCCGCTGGGCAAATTGGCGATCTCGCAGTTGCGCCAGGTCATGGGCATGGTCATGCCCAGCCCCACGGCTTTGCTGAACGCTTCCTTGGCCGAAAAGCGCGTCGCCAGGTATTTGATGCCGCGCTCGGGCCAGCGCACGCTGCGCGCACGCCAGACCTGCAACTCCTGCGCCGTGAGCACTTTTTCGGCAAAGCGGTCGCCGTGGCGCTCCACACTGGCGCGGATGCGGCGAATATCGCAAATATCAGTGCCAATGCCGTAGATCATGATGCACCATCAAAATAGCCTCTAGCGCTTATGCAGTAAGCGCTAGCAGCTCATATCTTTAATAACAACTTGCTCAGGCAGCGCGCTGCGCCATGCCTTGGTCAATGCACGCTTGATAGGCTTTCACCGTATTGGCGTACCCCAGCTCCAGCGCATCAGCGATCAACGCGTGGCCGATAGAGACTTCAGCCACCCCCGGCACCTGCGCCACAAAGGCAGCCAGGTTGTCACGGTTCAAGTCATGGCCGGCATTCACTTCCAGTCCCGCATCCAGCGCGGCCTGCGCCGCTTGGGCGTAGGTTGCCAGTTGCAGGACTTGCTCGGGGGTGCCCCATGCCGCTGCGTAAGGTTCGGTGTACAGCTCCACGCGGTCAGCGCCTGCGGCTTTGGCAGCCGCCATTTGCGCGGGCACCGGGTCCATAAACAGGCTCACCCGCACGCCCAGCGCTTTGCACTCGGCAATCAGCGGCTTGAGGCGCTCAGCATCCTGCGGAAAGCTCCAGCCGTGGTCGCTGGTGAACTGGTCTTCGCTGTCTGGCACGAACGTGGCCTGGTGCGGCTTGACGTTGCGAATGAAAGCCATCAGGTTTTGTGTCGGGTTGCCCTCAATGTTGAACTCAGCCTGCGGCCAGGCCTGCATCAACTCAGCCAGCTCGTACACATCGGTGCCGCGAATATGGCGCTCATCGGGGCGGGGGTGGATGGTGATGCCCTGCGCACCTGCCTCCAGGCACAGCTGCGCCGCGCGCATGACGGAGGGAATGCCCAGGTGGCGCGTGTTGCGCACCAGCGCGACTTTGTTGACGTTCACGGACAAGGCCGTGCGACGGGAAGGGTGAGAGGCGGTCATAGCGTTTGCAAATCCATCATCAATTGCCGCGTGCGCAGCAAGCTACCGCAATGGTATTGCAGCAAATGGCGCAATTGTGGTTTCAGTGCGGGCGCTACCGTTGCGCAGGCACGCACCAAAGCGGGGTAAGCGGCATCTTCTTGCTCCAGCGCCGATTGCAGCTGCAGCCACTGCTGCCCCGTCAGCGCGGCGCGGTCATTATCCAGCGCCGGGCGCAGGCCCATTTCTGCCACCAGCACATAAGGCGTTTGCGGCTGCAGCGCTTGCAGGGTCTGCGTTTCCAGCTCTAAAGCTGGGAGCAATCCCAGCTCGCGCAGCAAAATCAGCTCAAAGGCACGCAGCACCGGCTCAATCACCTCTTCGGGCTGCGTGGCCAGCAGCTTGACCACGGCACCGTACACATCGAACAGGTAGGCATACGGATCATCGCGCGCCAGCAGACGCATCAGCAACTCGTTGAGGTACAGCCCGGTGAGCAGGTTGTTGCCCATGGGCATGATGTGGCCGCCCGCCCATTCCGCACCCTTGAGCACATGGATGTCGGCATTGCCATCGCCCGAGAGCGTGTAGCTGACTTTGAGCGGCTGCAGCGCCAGCAGCACCGGCCGGAAGTTGGAGGTATGCCGCTTGACCCCTTTGGCCAGCAGCGCCACCCGCCCGCGGTGGCGCGTGAACACCTCCAGAATCAGGCTGGACTCGCTCCAGTCGTAGCGGTGCAAGATGAAAGCGGGCTCTTCGCCCACGCGCTTGGCGGCCATAGGTTCTCAAAAAGACAAAAAGGCCTCAACGAGGCCTTGTGAAGCACTGCTGCATCCAGTGTTGGGAAGTCGGTTCGGCAAAGCGGCCGAGACGCGAAGCGACCGCGCAGACCGTGGCAACGCCACGGCAAGCGGGTGCGACAAAGTATCGGGAACCGAATGCCCAACACCGCCCATCATTCGTAGCCGAAGGATTTGACGCGTGCCTCGTCATCCGCCCAGCCGGACTTGACCTTGACCCACACTTCCAGGAACACCTTGGCATCAAACAGCTTTTCCATCTCCTGGCGCGCTTCCATGGAGATGCGCTTGAGGCGCTCACCACCCTGGCCAATCACCATGGCCTTGTGGCCATCGCGCTCCACCACAATCGTGGCGGCCACGCGCATGAAACGCTTGTGCTGCTTGCTGGGCTCTTCGACAAACTTGTCGATCACCACGGTGGAGGTGTAAGGCAACTCATCGCCCGTGAAGCGGAAGAGCTTTTCGCGCACGATTTCGGCAGCCATGAAGTTTTCGCTGCGGTCGGTCAGTTCGTCTTCTGCGTAGAACCAGGGCTGCTGCGGCAGGTACTTGGCGCAGATGCCAAACAAGCGCTGAATGTCATCGCGCTTTTTGGCCGACATGGGCACAAATTCTTCAAATGGATGGCGCTCTTGCATGCTCTTGAGCCAAGGCGCAATCTCATGGCGGCGGCCCACCTCATCCAGCTTGTTGGCAATCAGCAACGTAGGAATGCCGGGCTTGAACAGGCTCAGCACCTTGGCATCGGCCAGGGTGAAGCTGCCCGCTTCCACCACGAACAAAATCAGGTCCACATCGGTGATGGCGCCCATCACGGTCTTGTTGAGCGATTTGTTCAGCGCGGTGGAGTGCTTGGTCTGAAAACCGGGCGTATCCACAAAAATGAACTGCGTCTCTTCCTTGGTGCGAATACCGGTGATGCGGTGGCGCGTGGTCTGCGACTTGCGCGAGGTGATGGACACCTTCTGCCCCACCAGCGCATTCATCAGCGTGGACTTGCCCACGTTGGGCTTGCCCACAATCGCAATCAGACCGCAGCGCTGCTCTTCAGGGGCATACACGCGCACCGGCGTGGCAGCTTCGGCGGCCTTTTCGGCCTCAATCTCTGCCGCGCGGGCCACCAGCGATGGGGTGGCTCCGGGTTTGGCCGCCGCCAGCATGGCATCCAGCTCCGCCATGCTTTGGCCTGCAGGCGTCACCTCAGGAAATGACGGCATAGATTTCGATTCTTTTTGGCCCTTGGCGCTTGCTGCGCCTGCGGTGCTAGCTACTTTTTTCTTCGCAGCATCGGTCATGGGTGTTTCGCTTTCAAAAGTTCCAGCATGGCGCTGGCAGCAGCTTGTTCGCCGGCACGGCGCGATACGCCCGTGCCTTTTGCGCCCAGCTTGAGTTCAGGAATCATGCAGGCCACTTCAAAGGTCTGCTTGTGGGCTGCGCCCGTCGTGGCCACCACACTGTATTGCGGCAGTTGTTTGCGGCGGCCTTGCAGCCATTCTTGCAACGCAGTCTTGGGGTCTTTTTCTGCGGCACGCATATGGGGGTTGATATCAACCCCCACAAACAGGTGGTGCACCAGCTTTTCGCCCGCTGTAAAGCCAGCGTCCAGGTACACCGCACCCAAAATGGCTTCCACCGCGTCCGCCAAGATGGAAGGGCGATTTTTGCCCCCCGACTTGGACTCGCCTTCGCCCAGACGCAGCAGCTCGGACAGCTGCAGTTTGATGGCGATTTGGTGCAGCGTGCCTTCTTTGACCAGGTTCGAGCGCACGCGCGAGAGATCTCCCTCGGGCAAAGCGCGCAAACGCTGGTACAGCAGGCTGGAGATGGCCAGACTCAACACGGAGTCGCCCAGAAACTCCAGACGCTCGTTATTGTCTGCCGAGAAGCTGCGGTGCGTCAGCGCACGCTGCAGCAAGGCAGGGTTTTGAAATTCGTACTGCAGCGAGCGCTGCAGATCTTGCAGGGTGATTGGCACCTATTTGGTCTGATGTGTAAAACGATAAACAAGGTAGGCAGGGCCTACCAACGGTACGGAACGCTCATATTCAAAGGCCACCACCACGCGGTCGTTGACCTTGCTGACCTCCAGATCCTGGCCGGAAATGGTTTTGATGTCATCAATTTGTGCGGCACGGTCAAATGCTGCGCGCACCTCTGGCACGGTGTTGCCTTCATTGGCTGCTTTTTGCGCAGCTTTTTTGGCGGCTTGGTATTCCAAGACGATGGGAAGCGATTGTCCGCCAATCGCAAAAACCGCGACGGCCAGCACAGCAATCACGACAAATCCAACGAAAGACACACCCTTTTGGCTGCGAGCAGATACACGACGCATGATGACCCTCTCCTCTCATGAAAAATGGCCGCTCGAAGCGGCCATTCGATACAGGCGCAATGCCTTGATTTAGTTGAAGCTACCGATACGCTTGAGATTACCGAAATTCATCCAAACGAAAAAGGCCTTTCCGACAATGTTTGCTTCCGGCACAAAGCCCCAGTAACGCGAGTCCAGCGAGTTGTCACGGTTGTCGCCCATGGCGAAGTAGTGGCCATCCGGTACTTTGCAGATCACGCCTTCAACGGTATAGGTGCAGTTTTCGCGATAAGGAAACTCCGAAGCACCTTGCACGAATGCAGGCATGCCCTTGGTGTTGAGCAACTTGTGCGGCCTCTCACCCAGTTGCTCTTCAAACTGCGCGAAGTAACGCATGGCATCCGTGTCAAAGAAATCCGGCAGCTCCTTGGTCGGCACTTCCTGACCGTTGATGGTCAAGCGCTTGTTCAGGTACGCCACGGTATCCCCGGGCACGCCGACTACACGCTTGATATAGTCCAGCGTAGGCTGTGGAGGGTAGCGAAACACCATCACATCACCGCGCTCCACGGGGTTGCCGTCGGTTACCTTGGTGTTGAGCACAGGCAGGCGGATGCCGTAGTGGTATTTGTTCACCAAAATCAGATCACCCACCATCAGCGTGGGGATCATCGAGCCCGAAGGAATTTTGAACGGCTCAAACAAGAACGAGCGCAGCACAAACACCACAAACAGCACCGGGAACAGGCCCGCCGTCCAATCCAGCCACCAGGGCTGCTTGAGGATGCGGGTTTCGCCTTCGTGTGTGTCCACCATGTCGTGGCGCAAGCCCTGGCGCTCCAATTCAGCACGCCGTGCGGCGGCTTCGGCATTCAGGCGCTCAGCCTCCTTCTTGCGCTGCGGCCAGAAGTAAAAACGCTCCGCCAGCCAGTACAGGCCGGTGATGAAGGTTGCCAGGAACATCAGCAAGGCAAAGTTGCCTTCAATCGCCCCGGTGTACCAAGCACCGATGTAGCCCACAAACGCGGCCAAGATGACCGCCGTGATCCATTGCATTGCTTGCATGGTCTCCCTCGCTTTAGTCTTCGACCTGCAAAATGGCCAGGAACGCTTCTTGTGGTACTTCCACCGAGCCGATTTGCTTCATGCGCTTCTTACCGGCCTTTTGCTTTTCCAACAGCTTGCGCTTGCGGCTCACGTCACCGCCATAGCACTTGGCCAACACGTTCTTGCGCATGGCCTTGACGGTCTCACGTGCAATGATGTTGCCGCCAATGGCCGCCTGGATCGCTACGTCAAACATCTGACGGCTGATGATCTCGCGCATCTTGGCGACCACGGCACGGCCACGGTACTGGGACTGGCTACGGTGCACGATGATGGACAGGGCATCAACCTTTTCGCCATTGAGCAAAATATCCACCTTGACCACGTCCGAGGCGCGGTACTCCAGGAACTCGTAGTCCATGGAGGCATAGCCGCGCGAGACCGACTTGAGCTTGTCAAAGAAGTCCAGCACGATTTCGCCCAAGGGCATCTCGTAGGTCAACATGACTTGGCGGCCGTGGTAGGCCATGTTCATCTGCACGCCACGCTTTTGGTTGGCCAGCGTCATGACCGGGCCCACGTACTCTTGCGGCATGTACAGGTGCACGGTCACGATGGGCTCGCGAATCTCCTCAATCTGCCCAATGTCGGGCATCTTGGATGGATTTTCTACGTCGATCAGCTCTCCTCCTGCCTTGAGCACTTGGTACACCACGCTAGGGGCCGTGGTGATCAGGTCTTGGTCGAACTCACGCTCCAGACGCTCTTGCACAATTTCCATGTGCAACAGACCCAGAAAACCGCAGCGGAAACCAAAGCCCAGTGCCTGCGAGACCTCGGGCTCAAAGCGCAGGGCAGCGTCGTTGAGTTGCAGCTTTTCCAGCGCGTCGCGCAACTGGTCGTATTCAGAAGCTTCCGTAGGGTACAGACCTGCAAACACTTGCGGCTGTACTTCCTTGAAACCTGGCAAAGCCTTTTCAGCGGGGCCTAGGTTATTGGGCAGCTTCTTTTCCAAGGTGATGGTGTCGCCCACCTTCGCAGCCTTCAACTCCTTGATGCCTGCAATGATGTAGCCCACTTCACCCGCCTTGAGGGAGTCACGGGGTTGGTTGGCGGGGGTGAACACACCCACGTTGTTGGCTTCATAGGCGGCGCCTGTGGCCATCATCTTGAAGCGCTCGCCCTTTTTGAGCTCACCATCTACCACGCGCACCAGCATGATGACACCCACATACGGGTCAAACCAACTGTCCACAATCATGGCGCGCAAAGGGCCATCCGGATCACCCTTCGGTGGCGGCACCTTGGCCACAATGGCTTCCAAAATCTCTTCAATGCCCATGCCGGTCTTGGCCGAGCAGGGGATTGCATCGGTGGCATCAATACCAATGACGTCTTCGATTTCAGCCTTGGCATTGTCTGGATCGGCATTGGGCAGATCCATCTTATTGAGCACCGCAAACACTTCCACACCCAGGTCGAGCGCGGTATAGCAGTTCGCAACAGTCTGTGCTTCTACGCCTTGAGAAGCGTCGACCACCAACAAACCACCTTCGCAGGCCGACAGCGAGCGGGACACTTCATACGAGAAGTCGACGTGGCCGGGGGTGTCAATCAAATTCAGGTTGTAGACGTTGCCGTCTTTGGCCTTGTATTGCAGCGCCGCCGTCTGCGCCTTGATGGTGATACCACGTTCTTTCTCGATGTCCATCGAGTCCAGGACTTGCGCCTCCATCTGGCGTTCAGCCAAACCACCGCAGGTTTGGATCAGTCGGTCTGCCAGGGTCGACTTGCCATGGTCAATATGCGCAATGATGGAAAAATTTCGAATGTGCTTCATCAACGATAAGCGTTTGTAATTAAAGGGGAAAGCGTGCTCTAGGCAAGAAAAAAGGGCGCGTCTCAATGTGACGCGCCCTGAACCAACAATCTCTGGCAACTGCGATTGGTTGGACGATCGATTGTAGGCAAAACCGCCCAAAAACCAAGCATCTATTTACTATGACTCGGGCATTGTGCATTGCCGCCAAATCACTTACCAACAAGTTACCCACAATTCAACTGTAGGTTCACAGACAGTCATTTCAACACCCAACAAGCCTGCATTCACAGCGAGTACTTGCTTGTGCCGGCCTGTGACCGCGCTCATTCAATGGGCATTCTACCCAAGCACCCATTTAAAACCACTGCGGTTCAAAGTAAGTCATTCCTACGCAAGGATTAGCATCCTGCGCAGGAAGACCTTCACCGATGCTTTACTTGGTGTTAGGGCGAATGAGTACGTACTGCGTCCACTCCCCACGACGCACCAACAAGTTCACGGGCTTGCTCTTGTCTGCCTTCGACAGGGCCGCCTCAAAACTCTTGACGCTGGTTACCTCACTGTTGGCCACCGCCAGCACCACATCGCCTTCGCGCAGCCCCGCGCGGGCGGCAGCATCCGTGGCCGAGAGCACACGCACACCACCCTTGACGGCCAGAGCGCGCTTTTGTACCTCGCTCAGCTCACCCACCACCAAGCCTAACTGCTTGGCCGTAGCGGTTGCACCAGAAGCAGGCTTGCCATCTGCGGCAGCGACTTTCTCGTCGGGCTCCACCTCCGCCACCATGATGGACAGATCGCGCATCTGGCCACGGCGGAATACCGTGATTGCGCTCTTGGTGCCAGGCTTGGTGTTACCCACCAGGCGCGGCAGATCGCCCACCTTGTCGATGGCTTTGCCGTCGTATTTCACGATGATGTCACCGGCCTCAATACCAGCTTTGGCTGCCGGTGAGTCAGGCTCTACCGCCGACACCAAGGCGCCCCGTGCAGTGCCCAAACCAATCGATTCGGCCACTTCCTTGGTCACCTGACCAATTTGCACCCCAATGCGCCCGCGTGTGACCTTGCCGGTGGCACGCAGTTGATCGCTCACGCGCACCGCCTCATCGATCGGAATGGCAAACGAAATACCCATGAAGCCGCCGGAGCGCGAATAAATCTGGCTGTTGATGCCCACCACTTCACCGCGCATATTCAGCAAGGGCCCGCCCGAGTTGCCGGGGTTGATGGCCACATCCGTCTGAATGAACGGCAGGTAGTCACCCGTATCACGCTGCTTGGCAGAGACAATGCCCGCAGTCACCGAGTTTTCCAGCCCAAACGGCGAGCCAATGGCCATGACCCATTCGCCCACTTTTAAACGGCTGACATCACCAATCTTCACTGCGGGCAGGCCCTTGGCATCAATCTTGACCACCGCCACGTCGGTGCGCTTGTCAGCACCGATGATTTTGGCCTTGTATTCCCGCTTGTCGGTCAGCGTGACGATGACTTCACTGGCGCCCTCAACCACATGAGCATTGGTCATGACATAGCCGTCCGCGCTCAGGATAAAGCCTGAACCTACGCCACTAGGACGCTCTTCGCCCTCGTCATTGGGCTGCTGCTGAGGCCCTCCTTGGCGGGGCACATTGGGCACAGGCAAGCCAAAGCGGCGGAAGAACTCCAGCATGTCTTCGTCAATGCCGCTCATAGAAGGCTGTGTCGAAATTTTCTCCGTGGTGCGGATATTGACCACCGCAGGGCCTACCGCATCCACCAATTGGGTGAAGTCGGGCAACCCAGTCACCATCGGGGCTGCCGCAGGTGCCGTTGCCACCGTCTGCGCATGCGCCGCAGGCATCCACTGGCGGGCCGCATCGCTCCACGCCACGGTTGCCGCACCTGCAGCCACACCAACGGCCAGCACTGCTGCATGCAAAGGTTTGAATTGCATTAAAGGCATTTTTGTCATCCTTTCCAAAATCACACTCTGCGCCATGCGCAACTACATGTTCAGAAAATCGAACCGCAATTTGGTTCCCCAGTTTATGAGCGAGTTGTCAATTCTTGTGGGGATTCCATCGCGATTCACACAAATAAAAAAAGAGCGCCTTGCGTGCGCTCTTTCTTGGTTTCAGTATGTTTTAGCTTTGAATACATTCAAAACGAGGCGCTGATAGCTCTCATTTTTGAAAGACAGCATCACCAAAGCGTGCCAGTTATTTGGCTGTGCGGCCACTGCTGCGCGCTTCTTCAAAGCTGGCGTTGCGCAAAAAATCAGCCGGCGTCTGCAAAGAAGCGCGGCTGGCGTACTGTTGGTGGTTCGCCAGCAAGGCGTCCAACCGGGGATCGCGCAACACGCTGCCATTCTCAGTCGCCACCACTACCGAGCTATTTGCGCCAGGCGCACTGGCCAGTTGCGCGCCTTGGCCGTCCACCGGGGTTGCCACCAAATTCCAGCCCAGCGCAGCCATCGCAGCTACCGTGGCAAAACTGGCCGCCACCTTCCAGCGAAAGACCGAGTGGTTGGCGGCGGGGTCGCGCAATGCCACCACCGGCGCCTGGGTTTGCTCCATGCCTGCAGCCACTTGCTGCAGCTGCGAAGACTGCAACTGCAAGGCCGGCTCTTGCGCCAGTTGCGCGCGCAGGCCTGTCAGCAGATTGTGCTGGCTGTGGTGCGCCAGATCCGGCGAACGCAGCACATCGCCCACCAAGTGGTAGAGCTCCCAGCTGGCACAGCCCTCCGCACTTTCTGCACACGCCAAGGCCTGCTCCAGCTCTTCGCCGCGCAGTTCACCATCCACCATCGCAGACAGCAATTCCTTGTTCATCTTTTGTTCCATCATGGGGTCACCTGCTTGATGTCCTTTTTTGCATCACCAACGCTTACCGCCTTGACGCTCTAGCAAAGGCTTCACGCGTGCCGAAATCGCTTCCCGCGCACGAAAAATGCGAGAACGCACCGTGCCAATCGGGCAATTCATTGCCAAGGCAATTTCCTCGTAACTCAAACCTTCAATTTCACGCAGCGTGACCGCTTGTCGCAAATCTTCAGGCAATGCCTCCATGGCTGCGTTCACCGCTGCTGCAATTTCTTGCGCAGCCAGCACAGTCTCGGGTGTTTCGTCTGTGGTTGGTTCATTTCGAGGACGGAAAGTTTCATCCTCGTCATCGGAAATGTGTAACGCGTTTTCGAACACCACAGGATCCCGGCGCATTTCGACCAGTGATTTCTTGGCCGTATTCACCGCAATCCGATAGAGCCAGGTGTAGAACTGCGCCTCGCCGCGAAATTGGTGCAAAGCGCGGTAGGCACGCAAAAACGTCTCTTGGGCAATGTCCTGCACCAGATCTTGGTCGCGCACCATGCGCGCAATCAGACGCTCAATACGCCTTTGGTATTTGATGACCAACAGTTCATACGCACGCTGATCGCCGGCGACGGTGCGCTCAACCAGTTGCAGATCGCTGTCAGATGAAGAGGATGGCGCTAAGGCAGAGGTCATGTATGCGGGGGGACGCGAGGGCTCCAACTCATGCGCAAATCAAGCCTAAAGCACTTGATTTTTCGCTGCATCGTGCGTTGGATAAGCTAAAGAATATACCGCACGTCGTAAGTCCAGCCATAAATGCGGCGCCCAATTCCTTTGCACGAGAAAACGCCGCACTCCTTCTGGCCCACAATCAAAATGCAGCACCAGCAGCGATTGCAGGTCAGCCACCACCACCGGGGTGCCTTGCAAGACCTCCACCTGCGCAGGCTGCAACCAAGTCCAGCACTTGCCATCCCACTGCAAAACACCCTGCGGCATCTGCACCAGTGCACGCCAACCAGCTACAGCACACAACAGCCACGCCACGGTAGAGAAACCTACGCGCAGCCACAAGTCCCACCCACGCCCTGCCCCCTCAAACCACCATGCCACCAGCACAGCGGCTGCGCAAATTACCGCCACCCCCCACAGCACCTGCAACGAACGGGCGCGATGCAAAGGGTAAGACACCGCGGGACTATGGCGCTGAGACATCAGCTGACCTCACCCCAAAAAAAACAAAACCCGCTGACTGCACAAGCAGCGAGCGGGTTTGCAGCCTGCGAGAAGGAAAGCAAGATCCTTCTCTGGGCATGGCTTAGATACGCTTGAAAATCAGCGATCCGTTGGTGCCACCAAAACCAAAATTGTTCTTCAGTGCAATGTCAATCTTGGCATCACGTGCCACATTGGCACAGTAGTCCAGATCGCAATCAGGATCTTGATTCAGCAAATTGATGGTCGGAGGAATCTTCTGATCATGGATGGCCATCACCGTAAAGATACTCTCAATACCGCCAGCGCCGCCCAGCAAGTGACCTGTCATGGACTTGGTAGAACTCACCACCGTCTTGTAGGCCGCGTCACCCAGCGCTGCCTTGATGGCGTTGCTTTCGTTCTTGTCGCCCAGCGGGGTCGATGTGCCGTGCGCATTCAGATAGTTAATCTGATCGGGGTTCACACCGGCATTGCGCATGGCATTCAGCATGGCGCGGCGTGGGCCGTCCATATTGGGCGCCGTCATATGGCCTGCATCGGCACTCATGCCGTAACCCGCCAGTTCCGCGTAAATCTTGGCACCACGTGCTTTGGCGTGCTCGTACTCTTCCAGCACCATGACTCCGGCACCTTCACCCAGCACAAAGCCATCGCGATCTTTGTCCCAAGGGCGCGAAGCTGCCTTGGGATCATCGTTGCGCGTGGACAAGGCACGCATGGCTGCAAAACCACCGATCCCCAATGGGGAGACGGTGGATTCAGTACCACCGGCGACCACGATGTCAGCGTCGCCGTATTCGATCATGCGCCCGGCTTCACCAATGCAGTGCAAGCCCGTCGTACAGGCCGTCACCACAGAGAGGTTGGGACCCTTAAAACCATGGCGCATGGATACGTGACCAGCCACCATATTGATGATGGAGGCGGGCACGAAAAATGGGGTAATGCGGCGGGGGCCGCGATTGGACAGTTCGATCTGGGTGTTTTCGATCAGGGGCAAGCCCCCGATACCGGACCCGATCACGCAACCGATGCGAGTAGCTAAGTCATCAGACAAGGCGTCGCCCGTAGGCAGACCTGCGTCCTTGACCGCTTGCTCCGCTGCCGCAATGCCAAAGTGAATGAAGGAATCCATGGTGCGCGCATCTTTGGCGCTCATGTAATCCTCCACATTGAAACCCTTGACCTCGCCTGCAATCTGGCAGGAGAAGTTAGTGGCATCAAACTTGGTGATACGGTCAATACCGGACTGGCCGGCCAAAAGACTGGCCCAGGCATCAGCGACCGTGTTACCCACGGGGCTGATACATCCCAGGCCGGTCACGACAACGCGACGACGGCTCATGCGTTCTAACCTTATTCTTATCGCTTCGGTGCGTAGAGACTTAACGAATTAAGCCTTGTGGTGGGTGTTGGCGTAGTCGATGGCGTTTTGCACCGTCGTGATCTTTTCAGCGTCTTCATCGGGGATTTCGATGCCGAATTCATCTTCCAGGGCCATCACCAGTTCGACCGTGTCCAGGGAGTCAGCGCCCAGGTCAGCCACGAAGGCCTTTTCGTTGGTTACTTGAGACTCTTCAACGCCGAGTTGTTCAGCAATGATTTTTTTGACACGTGCTTCGATATCGCTCATGGTTTCCCTCAGGGGGTTGTGAATGAACCCGCGATTCTAGCCGTTTCAGGGAATCCCCCTTCATTCGGCCTGCCGTCGCGAGGAAACGGCATAACTTTCGTTAAGTTACATGTACATGCCGCCATTGACATGCAATTCGTGACCCGTAATGTAACCAGCGCCTTCCGAGGCCAGGAAAGCCACGGCGTTTGCAATGTCTGAAGGCTTACCCAGATCACCCATAGGGATCTGCGCGGCCAATGCTTTCTTCTGCTCTTCGGGCAAAACTGCTGTCATATCTGTAGCAATAAAGCCTGGAGCCACGCAGTTTACAGTGATACCACGGCTACCCAATTCACGCGCCAGTGCTCGACTCATGCCCGCCACACCGGCCTTGGCAGCCGCGTAGTTGGCCTGACCGGCGTTGCCCATTGCGCCAACCACGCTGGTGACGCTAATGATGCGCCCAAAACGCTGTTTCATCATCGGACGAATAGCCGCACGGCTGAGTCGGAAAACAGCCTGCAAATTGGTGTCAATCACGGCAGACCAGTCATCGTCCTTCATGCGCATGGCCAAGGTGTCCTTGGTGATACCGGCATTGTTCACCAGCACATGCAGGCCGCCATCGGTCTTGAGGATGTCATCCATCAAGGCATCTACGCCTGCAGCGTCATTCACGTTCAGGTTCACACCACGACCGCCCAGGGCGGCCAGGGTTTCACCAATGCGTGCAGCGCCTGCATCGGTCGTGGCAGTACCAATGACGATATAGCCACGGTTTGCCAGCTCCAAGGCGATCGCAGCGCCAATACCGCGGGAGGCGCCTGTCACCAGCGCTACTTGTTTCTTTGATTCGGTCATGCGAGCAATTCTTTCACTTCGGCCAAGGTGGCGGGGTCATACAAAGGGGCACCCACCAGGTCTGCATCGATGCGCTTGGTCATACCAGCCAGCACCTTGCCAGGGCCGCACTCTACCAAATGTGTAATGCCGCGGGCTTTCATGGCCTGCACGCACTCGACCCAGCGCACGGGGCCAAAGGCTTGACGGTACAGCGCATCACGGATTGCCGCCGCGTCGGTTTGTACTCCCACGTCGATGTTGTTGATCACAGGAATCTGGGGCACACCCAGCTCCAGCGCCGCCAGCGCCGCTTTGAGCTTTTCTGCGGCAGGCTTCATCAAGCTGGAGTGGAAAGGCGCCGACACCGGCAAAGGCAGCGCACGCTTGGCACCCGCCTCTTTGACGGCAGCGCTGGCTGCTTCCACCGCCGCCTTGGAGCCGGCGATCACTGTTTGACCCGGGTCATTGAAGTTCACTGCTTCAACCACTTCAGCACCACCCAGCTGGGCAGTGACGGTCGCGCACACTTCCTTGACCTTCTCGGCTGGCAAGCCCAGCACCGCCGCCATCGCACCGGTACCCACTGGCACGGCTTCTTGCATGGCCGCAGCACGCAGGCGCACCAGCGGCGCAGCCTGTGCCAGCGTCAACACGCCAGCAGCCACCAACGCGGTGTACTCGCCCAGCGAATGGCCAGCCACCGCAGCAGGCATGGCACCGCCTTCTGCCTGCCACACACGCCATGCAGCCACACCAGCCACCAGCATCACCGGCTGGGTGTTGGTGGTCAGTGCCAAATCTTCCTTGGGGCCGTTTTTGATCAGCGCACCAATGTCTTCGCCCAAAGCTTCCGAGGCTTCTTGCAGAGTTTGGGCTACCACAGGGTGATCACACCATGCGTCCAGCATCCCGACAGACTGGGAACCTTGGCCAGGGAAGACAAATGCGAATTGCTTCATATGACGGTCACTCGTTATTAGTTAAAAACAGGCTCTAGCGCTTGTACAGCAAGCGCTACTAGCTACATATTCAGGAGAACAGCACCCCAGGTAAAGCCACCGCCCACGCCTTCGAGCATGACCGTCTGGCCGGGCTGAATCTGGCCGCTGCGCACGCCATGATCCAGCGCCAGCGGAATAGAAGCCGCCGAGGTATTGCCATGCTGATCAACGGTCACGATGACCTTGTCCATCGACAACTTCAGCTTGCGCGCCGTGCTTTGCATGATGCGGATATTGGCCTGATGAGGCACCAGCCAGTCAATGTCTGCTTCGGTCTTGCCGGCCTTTGCCAGCACAGCGTGCGCAGCTTTTTCCAGCACACCCACCGCCATCTTGAACACAGCCTGACCGTCCATGACCAGCAAGGGCGAGCCCAAGACCTCGCCACCCGAGACATGGCCGGGCACACACAGAATGTCGACGTGCTTGCCATCTGCGTGCAGGTCACACGCCAAGATACCGGGCTGCTCCGAAGCTTCCAGCACCACAGCGCCCGCGCCATCACCAAACAACACGCAAGTCGTGCGGTCGTTGAAATTCAAAATGCGGCTGAACACTTCCGCGCCCACCACCAAAGCACGCTGGGCAGCACCCGAGCGAATCATGGAATCTGCCACGGTCAAGGCATAGACAAAACCGCTGCATACCGCCTGCACATCAAATGCGGGACAGCCATTGGCACCGAGCTTGTTTTGCAAGATACAGGCCGTCGACGGGAAGACCATATCGGGCGTCGACGTGGCCACAATGATCAGATCAATGTCTTGGGCGGTAATGCCCGCCGCTTCGATGGCTTTGCGCGAAGCTTCCAGCGCCAAATCGCTGCTGCAGGCGTGCGCATCCGCAAAGTGGCGCGCCTGAATGCCCGTGCGCTCCACGATCCATTCGTTCGAAGTCTCGATACCGCGCTCCGCCAGCTGAGCGGCCAAGTCATCGTTCGTCAGTCGGCGCTCAGGCAAATAGCTGCCTGTGCCGGTAATGCGTGCATAGCGTGTCATGTAGTCTCAAGCTGCTCCGGTGCCGCTGCTCGAAGTCCCCGCAGCGTCCAACACAGGAGCGGCTTGGGCGACTCGACCTTGCACACGGTCAAGAAGGTTATTGCGGGCTGCATCATAAGCGCGGTTGAGCGCATGCTCGTAACCAGATTGGTCAGCAGATCCATGGCTCTTGAATACCAGACCACGCAAACCCAGCAATGCTGCGCCGTTGTAGCGACGGTGATCCATGCGTTTCATCAGCGCTTTGAGCACGGGATAAGCCATGATGGCAGCAAATTTGGTGAAGATGTTGCGTTTGAACTCATTTTTCAAACCACCCACAATCATCGCGGCCACGCCTTCAGAAGCCTTCAAAGCCACATTACCAACAAAGCCGTCGCACACCACAATGTCTACGCCGCCTTTGAAAATATCGTTACCTTCAACGTTCCCGATAAAGCGAATGGCCTGTGAATCACCCGCCTTGCGCAACAATTCGCCCGTGCGCTTGATGACTTCACTGCCCTTGATCGCTTCTTCGCCAATGTTGAGCAAACCCACGGAAGGCTCCACATTTTTGGCATCCAGCGCTGACACCAGCGCCGAACCCATCACGGCAAACTGCAACAGGTGCTCTGGCAAGCAATCAACATTGGCGCCCAGGTCCAGCACCGTCGTGGCACCACCCCGGTCGTTCGGCAACTGTGTCGCAATCGCTGGACGATCAATGCCATCCATGGTCTTGAGCAGGTAGCGCGAGACTGCCATCAGCGCACCTGTATTACCCGCCGATACCGCCACTTGCGCCTTGCCATCCTTGACCTGCTGGATCGCTACACGCATGGAAGAATCTTTCTTGCGGCGCAGCGCCACTTCCACAGGGTCATCCATGGTGACCACCTCCGAGCACGGCACCATCTCTGCGCGCTCGTGAGCCTGCCATGTTGCCAAGACCTCAGGAAGGCCTACCAACAACAAACGGGCATCCGTGTGGGTGGAAAGAAATTGGCGGCACGCGGGAAACGTGACGCTGGGGCCGTGGTCGCCCCCCATGCAATCGACTGCCAGTGTGATCATGAATGACTTACCGGTCCGCTGCAGAACCAAGCTGAAATGAGCAGCATTAAAAGAGAAAAGCCCGAGCTACGAGTAGCTTCGGGCCTTTAAACAGTTGAAGCGCTAGTAAATTAGGCTTCGGACTTGTTCTTCAGCACTTGACGGCCGCGGTACACGCCGTTGGGGCTGATGTGGTGACGCAGGTGCACTTCGCCAGTTGTAGTTTCAACAGCGATACCAGGCACATTCAGTGCATTGTGCGAACGGTGCATGCCGCGCTTGGAAGGGGACTTTTTGTTTTGCTGAACAGCCATGATGGCTCCTGAGTCTGAAAAGGGTTGGTGAAAAACGCGATCAGCCCATTAAAGACACGAGGGGGTTTCGCGCGAAGCCCCCGATTATAGCGCAAACCTTTCCCCACCTCATTAACCCCCCAGCACCTGAAAGGGATGCTGCGGTAGCTGCAGGGGAAGGCCGTATCTTTTACGTCTGGCGCAGCACAATTTGTACT
This sequence comes from Comamonas sp. UBA7840, assembly GCF_002501455.1. Taxonomy (NCBI): domain Bacteria; kingdom Pseudomonadati; phylum Pseudomonadota; class Betaproteobacteria; order Burkholderiales; family Comamonadaceae; genus Comamonas; species Comamonas sp. UBA7840. The sequence continues at coordinate 120,463 of NZ_DLTI01000032.1, forward strand.
GCCTGCACCAAGCAAAACCGCCCGAAGGCGGTTTCTTGCTGATCACAAAGGAATATCAGTCCTCGGCCACATTTTTACGCAGCCCGGCCAACACTGCAAATGGATTGGCTTTATCCGTATTGGCCTGCTCAAAATCTTCGTCACTGGACACCATGGGCATGACCTCTGGGCATTCTTCGTGCATAGGCACCAAAGGCACTTCCATCAGCAGCTCATCTTCCAGCAATTCCCGCAAGTTGAAGTCTTTGCTGATGGCCAGCAGGTCTTCTTCCACCTCGTCGTCCATGGCTTGCGCGGTGGCCTCATCCTGCACAAAGCGGAACGAACGGTCTACCTGCAAATCAATGTGCGCCACCCCCAGGCAGCGCTGACAAATCATGGGCACTTGGGCATCCGCCTCCAAATGCAGCCACAGGTGACCAGGGCCACCGGTTTCCGGCACATGCTCGCCCTCAGCGTACCAGGCAACGTTCATGCCTTCCACGGGGGCCTGCGCCTCTTGCGCCAAACGCTCAAATGCAGATAAGGGATCTTGGCCTTCCATCACCGCATTCGCCTTCGCAAACGCGGCCACATCAAGGTGATCCAATGAATATTCCTTGCTCATGGCGGCAGTGTAAGAGAATCCACCCATGTCTGAACTCCACACCCCACAGCGCCCCTTGATCTTGGGGTCTACCTCCCGCTACCGCCGCGAATTGGTGGAGCGCCTGCACACCCCCTTCACCTGCGTTGCCCCCGACGTGGATGAAGCCCCCATGCCCGGCGAAGCCCCCGGCGCTTTGGCCCTGCGCCTGGCACTGGCCAAAGCCCATGCTGTAGCCGCACTGCACCCTGAAGCCATCGTCATCGGCTCAGACCAAGTCTCTGACTTGAATGGCCAACCCATGGGCAAGCCTGGTACGCACGAGCGTGCGGTCGAGATGCTGCGGGCCATGCGCGGCCAAACCGTCATGTTCCACACCGCGGTGGCGGTGGTGTGCATGGCCACGGGTTTTGTGCAAAGCGATGTGGCCGTCATCCAAACCGTGTTTCGCAGCGACCTGAGCGATGACGCCATCGAGCGCTACCTGCGTGCCGAGCAACCCTACGACTGCGCCGGCAGCGCCAAGAGCGAAGGCCTGGGTATCAGCTTGCTGGACGCCATCCACAGCGACGACCCTACCGCCCTGATTGGCCTGCCCATGATTCGCACCTGCCGCATGGTGCGCGCCGCCGGGATTAAGCTGCCATGAGCGATACCTTGCAAACCAAAGGCAAGCTGTATTTGGTGCCAGCGCCGCTAGATTTTGGCTGCGCCACGCAATCGCCCATCACCGATGTGCTGCCCGAGTTGACGCTGCGCACCGCCGCCCGCTTACAGCACTGGGTGTGCGAGAACGCCAAAAGCACGCGCGCCTACCTCAAGCGTGTGGGCGAGCACTTTCCGCTGGCAGTTCCCATGCAGCAGCAACACCTGCAAGAGTTGCCCCGTGAAGCCCACAAAAAAGGCGACCACGGCGGCAAAGACGGCGCAGTGTTTGATGCCAAGGCCCTGCTGGCCCCAGCCCTGGCGGGACACGATATGGGCCTGGTCAGCGAAGCCGGCATGCCTGCCGTGGCCGACCCTGGTAGCTCCATCGTACGGGCTGCGCACGATGCAGGCATTGCGGTAGTGCCCTTGGTCGGCCCTGTGTCGCTGCTCATAACGCTGGCCGCCAGCGGCTTGAACGGCCAGAACTTTGCGTTTGTCGGCTATCTGCCACAAGACGCGGCCCAGCGCGTGCAGCGCATCAAAGAGCTGGAGCAACTGGCCCTGCGCCACAACCAGGCCCAGCTGTTTATTGAAACGCCCTACCGTAACCCGGCGCTGTGGCAGGCACTGCTCGCTGCGGTGCAGCCCAACACCCGCCTGGTGATGGCCAGCGGCTTGACGCTGGAGAGCGCCCGCATCCAAAGTCGCAGCGCCAAAGACTGGAAGAAACTGGGTGCCGAGCCAGACAACCGCACGCCGGTGGTGTTTGCGCTAGGCCAATAATCACTGCACTCAGCACACCACAGCACTCAGCAAACAAAAAAAAGAGCGCCTTGCGCTAATCTAACAAGATTTTCAGATAGTTTTCTATCTAAAAACCAAGAAGATCAATCGCAAGGCGCTCTTTTTATTAAAGCACCCGCCGCGAACGACAGCACGCCGAAGCTTTAACGAATCGCTGGCAGCATGCCGTGCAGCGCATCCACCGCGCCGCTGCCCACCGCTGCGCCAAAACGCTTGGCAAAACGCTCGGCGATGTTTTCGCTGCGGGTGTAGTCAATCACCTCTTCGGCCTTGACGATGTCGCGCGCCACGCTGTCCAGTGTGCCAAATTGATCGGCCAAACCCAGTTCCACCGCCTGCTGCCCCGTCCAGAACAAGCCACTGAATGTGTCTTCGTTCTCTTTCAAACGGTCTCCGCGCCCTGCGCGCACCACCTCGATAAATTGGGCATGAATTTGGTTGAGCATGGTTTGCGCATGTTCACGCTGTGCCTCGCTCAGCGGGCTGAAAGGGTCTAGCATGCCTTTGTTGGCACCTGCGGTGAGCAGGCGGCGCTCCACACCCAGCTTATGCATGGCGTCGGTAAAGCCAAAACCATCCATCAGCACACCAATGCTGCCCACGATGCTGGCCTTGTCCACAAAGATTTCGTCGGCGGCAGCTGCAATGTAGTACGCCGCAGAGGCGCAGGTTTCTTCCACCACCGCGTAAATCGGCTTGTTGTGCATGGCTTTGAGGCGCACGATTTCATCGTTGATCATGCCCGCCTGCACCGGGCTGCCGCCGGGCGAGTTGATCAGCAGCACCAGCGCGCGCGAACCGGGGTCTTCCAGCGCACTGCGCATGGCCGCAATCACAAAATCTGCGCTGGCATTCGCATCACTGGCAATCGCACCCTTGATGTCCACCACCGCCGTGTGCGGGCCGCTCATGGAGGGAGCCGCGCTGTCGCGCCCCATCCACCAGATGCCACCCACCACCAGAATGACCCACAAAAAGCGCCAGAAAATGCGCCAGCGGCGTGCCGATCGCTGCTCGCTCACCGTGGCAAACACCAAGCGCTCCAGCACATCGCGCTCCCATGCAGGGGCAGCGGGCTTGGCGTGCGTTTGCGCCCCCGAAGCCCCGCGTGCCCACAGGTCTTGCCCGGGCTGGGGTTCAGAGGATGCAGCACCTTCGTTCTCAGGCGTGGAATGGGGGTTCATGGACAAGCTCTACTCTCTCAAAATCAAGCCAAGACGGCAGTATGCCAGTGTGCTCAGGCCCTGCCGTGACAAAGCACTCAAGCGTTGGCGCCCAGCCACTGCTGCAGCTGTGCCACATCACGCGCCACATACAGGGGCGCGCAGCTCTGCAAATCAGCGGCTGCATGTGCGCCATAAGCCACACCCACGCTGGCGCAGCCCGCATTGCGCGCCATCTGCAGGTCGTGCGTTGTATCGCCAATCATGAGCAGGCGTTCGGGCTCCACCCCAAACTCTGCCATCAACTCCTGCAGCATCAGCGGATGCGGTTTGCCCGCAGTTTCATCGGCCGTGCGCGAGCCATCAAACATGCCGCGCAAATCGGCATGCTGCAGCGCCTCATTCAAGCCCCGGCGGCTTTTGCCCGTGGCCACCGTCAGCAGATGGCCGCGCTCACGCAAGCCCTCCAGCAAGGGCAACACCCCTTCAAACAACGTAATCAGTGCCTGCTGCTTGAGGTAGTGATAGCGGTAGCGGTTGGCCAACTCGTTGTACTTTTCCTTGGGCACATCCGGTGCGGCATGGGCCAGCGCAGGCTGCAGCGCCATGCCAATCACGTACGAAGCCTGCTCATCCGAAGGCACCGTGCCGCCCACATCGGCCACCGCCAGCTGAATGCTGCGCGCAATCGCCACAGTGGAATCAAACAAGGTGCCATCCCAATCGAAGGCAATCAAATCAAATTTACGAGCATTCATCGCAGGATAGTTATAGGTTTTCAGGCTTTTTCACGTACAAACTCAAACAGCTCTTGCGGCAACTCGGCGCGCACTTCGATGCGCTCCTCGGTGGCCGGGTGGTTGAACTGCAAACGCCATGCATGCAAAAACATGCGATTCAGGCCCTGCTTGGGCAGGCGCTTGTTGAGCGCAAAGTCACCATACTTATCGTCCCCCACAATGCCGTGGCCTTGTGAAGACAGATGCACACGAATCTGGTGCGTGCGCCCGGTTTTGATGGTGACTTCCAGCAAGCTCATCGCTGGCAAGCCCTGCATGGGACGCGGCGCATGCTGGCTGCGCACCTTGACCAGGGTCAGCGACTTCATGCCATCGGGGTCATCCAGCGTCGTCACGCGCACCCGACGCTCCCCATCGGGCAGCAGGTATTTGTGCAAAGGCGCATCAATCACCTTTTTATTGACGGGCCAGGCGCCACTCACCAAAGCCAAATACGTCTTACCGGTTTCACGTTCGCGAAACTGGTCTTGCAACTTGGTCAGCGCCGAACGCTTTTTGGCCACCAGCAAAATCCCCGAGGTCTCCCGATCCAGGCGGTGCACCAGCTCCAAAAACTTGGCTTGGGGCCGCGCTTGGCGCAATTGCTCAATCACCCCAAAGCTCACGCCGGAGCCGCCATGCACGGCCACACCGGCGGGTTTGTCGATGGCAATCAGGTGATCGTCTTCAAACAGAATCGGAAACTCGCGCGGCGGCGCTGGGCGCTCGGCTTTTTCCTGCACCTTGTCGGAAATGCGCACAGGCGGCACGCGCACCACATCACCGATTTGCACACGCGAGTCGGCTTGGCAGCGGCCTTTGTTAATACGCACCTCGCCACTGCGGATGATGCGGTAGACGTGGGTCTTGGGCACCCCTTTGAGGTGGCGCATGAGAAAGTTGTCTAGACGCTGACCTGCACCATCTTCATCCACCTCAATCAACCGCACAGCGACTGATGCGGGGTTCTGGGTACGTTCTTGGGGCAGTTTGCCCTCTATAATGTGTTTCACCTGCGCGAATTTATGTGTAAGTGGTTGATTCGTTTGGATTTTAGTCCACCCAGCCATTTCCCCGGCGCAGGCAGGTCGATGCCACAGATGCCGTGCCCGCGTAAAAGCCACCCAATTGTCGGTGCTGGCGGGGCGGAATTTGTCTGGTTGACGCATTGAAACACTGAACGGAATCTTCACGTGGATGGTGGTGTTTGAAGCCAGTTGCTTCAGGCCATCCACGTATATGAATAAACAGCGAGCATGTGGGCATTTTTTTCTTGGTTGCTAGGTATGACGCAGGGGCACAAGCCCGTGCTGCGTGCGCGCGCACCCAACGCTCACCCTGTTCTCTACGCCAGCTCAGGCCACAACCGCACGGTGCGGGGCCAGCTTTTCGCGTGGCTCGCTTCCTGCTTCCTGCCCTTGCCTCCTTTGCTGACTTAAGCAGCACGGCACGCAATCAGGCCCAGGTCGATTCCCCTTCTTTTCGTTTCAACGCGGCAGCCCGGCATCTACGGCTCCCCTAGAGCCTGTCTTTGATACAGAGTCAAAGGCGTGTCGGCTAGGCAGCGTTGTCGCTGCAGCCGGCCGCCGCACAACGAAAAGGATACGCATCATGAAACGGATGCTGATTAACGCCACACAGTCCGAAGAACGCCGCCTGGCCATCGTCGACGGGCAAAAGCTGCTGGACTACGAAATCGAAATCGAAGGTCGCGAACAACGCAAGGGCAACATTTACAAAGCGGTCGTCACCCGCGTCGAGCCCTCGCTGGAAGCTTGCTTTGTGGACTACGGCGAAGACCGCCACGGCTTCCTGCCTTTCAAAGAAATCTCCAAGCAGTACTTTGCCGAAGGCATCTCCCCGAGCCAGGCCCGCATCAACGATGTGATCAAAGAAGGCCAGGAGCTGATCGTCCAGGTTGAAAAAGAAGAACGTGGCAACAAGGGTGCAGCCCTGACCACCTTCATTTCGCTGGCCGGCCGCTATGTGGTGCTGATGCCCAACAACCCCCGTGGCGGTGGCGTCTCGCGCCGCATTGAGGGTGAAGAGCGTGCAGAGCTGAAAGAAGCGATGGACCAGCTGGAATACCCCAAGGGCATGTCCATCATCGCCCGCACCGCAGGCATTGGCCGCACCGCGCCGGAGCTGCAGTGGGACTTGAACTACCTGCTGCAACTGTGGACCGCGATTGACGGCGCTGCCAAGTCTGGCAAGGGTGCCTTCCTGATTTACCAAGAGTCCAGCTTGGTGATTCGCGCCATCCGCGACTATTTCAACAATGACATCGGCGACATCCTGATCGACACCGATGACATTTACGAACAAGCCCAGCAGTTCATGGCCCACGTCATGCCTGAACACGCTGCGCGTGTGAAGCGCTACCGCGACGATGCGCCGCTGTTTAGCCGCTTCCAGATTGAGCACCAGATCGAATCCGCCTACGCACGCACAGTGCAATTGCCTTCGGGCGGCGCGATCGTGATCGACCACACCGAAGCTCTGGTGTCGGTGGACGTGAACTCGGCCCGCGCCATCAAGGGCGGAGACATCGAAGAGACCGCCACCCGCACCAACCTGGAAGCTGCCGACGAAGTGGCCCGCCAGATGCGCCTGCGCGACCTGGGCGGCCTGATCGTGATCGACTTCATCGACATGGAGGAATCCCGCAACCGCAAGGAAGTGGAAAACCGCCTGCGCGATGCGCTGCGCCAAGACCGTGCCCGCGTGCAATTCGGCACCATCAGCAAGTTTGGTCTGATGGAAATGAGCCGCCAGCGCCTCAAGCCCGCGCTGAGTGAAGGTGCCCACATCAACTGCCCACGCTGCGGTGGCTCGGGCCACATCCGCGACACCGAGTCGTCGGCCCTGCAGATTTTGCGCATCATTCAAGAAGAGTCCATGAAGGACAACACCTCCGCCGTGCACTGCCAAGTGCCTGTGGAAGTGGCCTCTTTCCTGCTCAACGAAAAGCGCACCGAGATCGCCAAGATCGAACTCAAGCAGCGCGTGTCAGTGCTGATGGTGCCCAACAAATCGCTGGAAACACCGCACTACAAGCTGGAGCGTTTGAAGCACGACGACCCACGCTTGGAAAACATGGATGCCAGCTACAAGCTGGCGGACGAAGTGGAAGATGTGACCAAGGTCACACGCCGCTCGCAAGAGCCCACCAACAAGCAAACGCCGGTCATCAAGGGTGTGCTGCCTGATACCCCGCCTGCGCCAGAAGCCCGCCCACAACCCGCACAGCGCCCCGTCAAGGGTCGCCCCGGCACACAGGCACCTGCGCCAGCTGCTGCGCCACGTACCGAAGTCAAGGAACAAGGCTTCTTCGCCTGGCTCAAGAGCCTGTTTGGCTTTGGCGCCAAGCCTGCTGCAGAGCCTGCAGTAGCTCCCGTTCAGCCCGAAGGCGAGCGCAATGGCCGCAACGGTGAGCGTGGTGGTGCACGCAATGGCCGCAACGGCGAGCGCAATGGCCGTGGCCGCAATGGCCGCACGGGCGAACGCAATGAAGAGCGCGATGCCAATGGTGAACGCAACAACCGCGAAGGCAGCGAAAACCGTGGCCGCCGTGGTGAACCGCGTGGTGAACGCAACGAACGCGTAGAGCGCAATAGCGACAACAACCGCCCACAGCGCGAAGGCCGTGAAGCTCGCAATCCCCGCGAGCGCCAGCCCCGCAATACCGAGGCTGTGGATCAACGCACGCTGCAAGCGACGAACGCACCAGTTGCAGGCGCCGAGCAAGTTGCGCTGACGCCTGATACAGAGCGCAGCGAACGTGCAGAACGCCAGCCCCGCCGCGAACGCGGTGAGCGTGGTGAGCAGCGCCGCGAGCGCCAACCTCGCAACGCGGAAGCCCAAGGATTGGCTGGGGTCGATCCCACGGCCGAATCCGTGGCCACAGCCGTCAATGAAATCCAGGCTGCAGAAGGCGCCGCCCCCGCCGCCAATGGCGAAGACGCGCCCCGCAACGGCCGCCGCTCACGCGACCGCTATGGTCGTGACCGCCGCAATGGCCGCGAACGCAACCGCGACGACGCTCCCGCAATCGAAGCCACAGAAGGGGCACCAGAAGCACCTTGGGGTGATGCCAATCGCGCTGCCCCTGCGATGGATACCACCGCCAACGTGGTGGACGCCATGGCACCTGAGGCGGAGCAAGAAGCGCCCCGTCGCAGCTACTTCAGCCAAGCAACGCCAGCTGCAGAGGCCGTGGCCGTGACAACGCCAGTGCAAGCCCCTGAAGCAGCACCTGCTGTCGAAATGACCGCACCTGTGGTGGCGCCCGTGGCTGCAGCAGCGGAAGTTGAAGTGGTACAGGTTGCTGCGCCTGTTGCGCAAGCTGAAGTCGCATCCACGATGCCCCACATTCAGGCCTACACCCTGCCGCTTGCCAGCTTGCAGCAACTGGCCCGTGATGCAGGTCTGGAGTGGGTGAACTCCGATGCCGACAAGGTCGCTGCCGTGCAAGCCGCGATTGCAGCGGAACCCAAGCCCGTGCGCATTCCCCGCGAGCGCCCTCCTGTGGTGATCTTGGACGAAGGCCCACTGGTACTGGTGGAAACCCGCAAAGACCTGAGCGCCATGGTGCTGCCTTTTGAGGAAAGCGCCAACCACGCATAACGCATAACGCGTGACACACAACCGGGGGCCTTGAGCCCCCGGTTGCATCTTCAGCCCTGTTTTTTCTTTCGGACGGACCGAGCCCATGCTGTTTCTGCTCTCTCCCGCCAAATCACTGGAATACGAACGCCCCCTGCCCGCAGGCCTGGGGCATACGCTGCCGCCTTTCATTCCTCAATCGGCGCAGCTGATTGAAGTGCTGCGCCAGTTGCCTCCCCAGGAAGTGGCTGCGCTCATGTCGATCAGCGACAAGCTGGCACAGCTCAATACCGCCCGTTATGCCGCTTGGCAGCCCGCATTTACCGCCGACAATGCCCGCCAGGCGCTGTTTGCCTTCAATGGTGATGTCTATGAAGGCTTGGATGCGTATTCCCTGCAGCCCGATGACATTGCCTGGGCGCAAGAGCATCTGCTCATGCTCAGTGGCCTGTACGGCGCGCTGCGCCCCCTGGACTGGATGCAGCCCTACCGCCTGGAAATGGGCACGCGCTTGGCCAATCCCCACGGCAGCAACCTCTACCAGTTCTGGGGCAGCCGCATTGCCCAGCTCATCAATGAGCGCCAGGCAGAGGATACGCAGCCTGTGGTCATCAACCTGGCCTCCCGGGAATACTTCAAGTCGGTCGATCTGAAACACCTCAAGGCCCGGGTGGTGGAGTGTGTATTTGAAGATTACAAGGGTGGCCAGTACAAGATCATCAGTTTTCACGCCAAACATGCACGCGGCTTGATGGCGCGTTACGCTATCACCCACCGCCTGACTCAGCCCGAGCAGCTGATGTCGTTTGATGTGCATGGCTATGCTTACGCGCCCGAGGCATCGGGCCGAGACCGCTTGGTGTTCCGCCGCAACACTGCATAAAAGATAGCTGCTTGCGCTTACCACCATTGCTCTAGGAGGTTGTTTTGCCACATTCCTCGGAACAATTGTCTGCCCTCGTCCCCGGCAGCACCCCTGCCCTGATGCACTGGCTGCAAGCCCAGCTCGCGGCGGGCCATGCGCCCAGCACTTTGCAGCACAGCCTCGTCAAAGCCGGTTGGGCACCGCACATCGCACAGGCGGCCATCCTTGCCTGTACGCAGCCGGTGCCCGCAGCCGTTGACCACAGCGCCCAGCCCGGGCCCGATCTGCAGCACTCCCCCAATGAGATTGATGTGGGAGACCGCCGCGTGTCAGTGCTGCTGTCCTTGCAAACGCCGCGCATGGCACTGTTTGCGAATCTGCTGTCTGATGCCGAGTGCGACCAGCTGATTGCAGATGCCCGGCCTGCCTTGGCCCGCTCCAAAACCGTGGCCTCCAACAGCAGTGCTGAAGCCATCAACCCCGACCGCACCAGCCACGGCATGTTTTACACGCGTGGACAAACCCCGGTCGTGGAGCGCCTGGAAGCACGCATTGCCCAATTGCTGCGCTGGCCTGTGGAGAATGGCGAGGGGCTGCAAGTGCTGAACTACCACCCCGGCGCACAATACAAGCCACACCATGATTACTTCAATCCGCACGAAGGCGGCACTGACGCGCTCTTGCGCCGTGGCGGGCAACGTGTGGGCACATTGGTGATTTATTTGAACGATGTGCCCGCAGGCGGCTGCACCTTCTTTCCCGAAACACAGCTGCGCATTCACCCCCGCAAAGGGCATGCGGTGTTTTTTGGCTATCCACGTCCCGATGTCAGCACGCTGACTTTGCACGCCGGAGACCCGGTGATCGCCGGAGAAAAATGGATTGCCACCAAATGGCTGCGCGCACGGGAATTTCGCTGACCCGGCAAACTTTATCCATGAAATATGGCTCTAGCGCTTATGCAGCAAGCGCGGAAAGCTATGAATATCTAGCACCAAGCATGAATACACCCGAACAATCGCAGCTGGGCAAAACCTCGGCTTACGCAGACCAGTATGACCCCAGTCTGCTGTTTCCCATCCCCCGCCAAACCAAGCGCGATGAAATTGGCATCACCGCGCAATTGCCATTCTTTGGCGCTGATTTGTGGACCGCGTTTGAGCTGTCCTGGCTGAACCAACGCGGCAAACCCCAGGTGGCCTTGGTGCACTTCACCATCCCCTGTGAAACACCCAACATTATTGAGAGCAAGTCGTTCAAGCTGTACCTCAACAGCTTCAACAACAGCCGCTTTGGCAGCCCAGAAGCCGTGCAAGAGCGCCTGCGCGAAGACGTCAACGAAGCGCTGTGGCGCGGCGCAGCAGTGCGCCAGTCCACTGCGGGCGTGCGCGTCATCACCCAAGAAGCCTTTGCGCAGCAAAAAGTGCAAGAGCTGCAAGGGCTGAACCTGGACCGCCTGGACATTGACTGCACGGACTACACCCCGCGCCCTGATTTGCTCAAGGCCGATCACGACAACCCGCCGGTCACGGAAACCCTGGTCAGCCACCTGCTCAAAAGCAACTGCCTGGTGACGGGCCAGCCCGACTGGGGCAGCGTGCAAATCAGCTACACCGGCGCGGCCATCGACCAGGAAAGCCTGCTGCGCTACATCGTGAGCTTTCGCAACCACAACGAATTCCATGAGCAGTGCGTGGAGCGCATCTTCATGGACATCACGCGCCAGTGCCGCCCGCTGAAGCTCAGCGTGTATGCCCGCTACACCCGCCGTGGTGGACTGGACATCAACCCGCTGCGCACCAGCGCGCCCATGGCTTTACCGGTGAATGTGCGCTCAGCCCGCCAGTAACGGGCGCTAATAGCTATCAAAAAAAGCAGCTGTGGAGCTGCTTTTTTTGATTCCTGAGCACCTCACCCTGCAGCGAACGGCACGGAGCGCGTAACGCACTCCACCACCCAACCAGGATCAGGCTTCAAACGCCGCCGGATCAAAATCCAGCACATAGTTTTGCGGCCCCTTGGCGGCCACCTTCAGTGCACCCACGCGGTTGCCCAGTGCCGCGCACTTGGCCAGTGGCCAGCCCTTTTCCAGGCCGTACAGCAGCGCGCCGCGCCAGGCGTCGCCGCAACCGGTCGGGTCCACCACTTCCTGGGCCTTCACGGGGGCCACCAAGGTCATTTGGCCCTGCTCCCACACCTGACAGCCTTGCTCACCCAAGGTGACAACCAAGCCTTGCACCTTCATCGACAGCGCAGCCAAATCCAAACCGGTGCGGTCGCACAGCATTTTGGCTTCGTAGTCATTCACGGCAATCCAGGTGGCCTGCTCCACAAATGCCAGCAGCTCCTGGCCGTTGAACATGGGCAACCCTTGGCCGGGATCGAACACAAACGGAATGCCTGCGGCCTTGAACTGGGCACTGTGCTGCACCATGGCGTCACGGCCATCAGGGGAGACGATGCCCACGACCGCTCCTTCGCTGCCATCGATCATGTTCACATGGGCTTCGGTCATTGCGCCAGGGTGAAAGGCGGTGATCTGGTTGTTGTCGCTATCGGTCATGATCATGGCTTGTGCCGTGTAGCTGTCATCGAGCTGCTTCACAAAGCGGGTGTCAATACCCTGCGCCTTCATGCGACCGATATAGCTGGCGCCATCTTCACCCACCGTTGCCATAGGCAAAGGGTTGCCGCCCAGCAGCTTCAGGCTGTAGGCGATATTGCCCGCACAGCCACCAAAGTCACGGCGCAGCGATGGCACCAAAAACGACACATTCAGAATGTGCAGTTGCTCAGGCAAGATTTGGTTCGCAAACTTGCCTTCAAAGCTCATGATGGTGTCAAAAGCCAAAGAGCCGCAGATCAGGGCTGCCATAGTCAAACTTCCGTTCTTCAAGAAAAATCATGGGTAAAAGGCCATCACCCGGTATCCCGATACCGGCAAGTTCAGGCCTTGTGTCATCACGGGCAGCGTGCCGTTCCACTCACTGCGCGCAGCCAGCTCTGCAGGTGCGCCAATTTCAGACAAATCCAGCACCTTGCGCACCAGCACCTGGTCTTGCGCATCCGTCAGGGTAAGTTCCACTGCGGGGGTGGCAACGGCCAGAGACGACTGGTTCTGGATGCTGATATCCAGGCGATAGTGGTTAGGACGCGCTTCATGGGCAAAAGAAGAGCCCGTAAGCACCACCGAAGCAATGTGTTTGCGCGGCGCCAACTCACAGCGCAGCGCCACACACAGGGTCTCTAACACGGGGCGCCATTCGGGCTTCCATGCAGCCAGGGTGTTGCGCTCATGGATGGCCACTTGCAGCAGCAGCGTAATGGGCAGAAAAATCACCAGCATGCCCATCGCAAAGCGCACAGCAGGTTGGCTCCACCATGCTTTGCGCTGCGCTTGCTTGACAAATTCAGGGATCTGCTCGTGCTCCCCGTCGCTGCCAACCGGCGCAAAGTCTGCTGACAGGGGGGCGTCAGGCTGCAGCAGCGTCGCCTCCCCTGGCTGCACAAGTTCTTGGGTTGGTGCTTCCGTAGAGCTTTCCACAGACTCCTGCGCAGCGGGCAGCTCGGCATGCACATCCGCCCCAAACGGCTCCCCTTCGGTTGCAGGCTGCACCTCCTCCAACGGTGCGGGTGCAACCTCCCCAGAAAACGTATCTGGTTGGGCAAATTCGGCATCCACACCGGTAGTGACTGCAGGGGCTTCCACAGCTTGCGGTGTCCAAAGCACCTCATCCCAAGCGGGCTCTTTGGCTTCTGTGGCACTTTGCATGCGCTGCGCAATCGAGGCGAACTCTTGCCCCGGCACATCGGGTGCCACTGGTGCATCAAGCCACGCTTCATCCTGGTCCGCGTCCGGAGGGGCTGGTAATTCATACCCTCCCACCAAGGGCTCTGGCTCTGGCTCTGGC
>NZ_DLTI01000016.1:0-112035 GCF_002501455.1 Comamonas sp. UBA7840
TTAAAGAATACCGTCTGAAATTTCTTTCAAACCTGACTCGCTGCGATCAGCGAAGCCTTGTATTGTAGCACCAATTTTTTGGTGTTTGAAAAAGAATTTTTAATCTTTATCATCTTTATCAAGCAGCTGAACTGCTCAACGAAGACCCGCATTGTACATCACTTTTTGAGTGTTGCAGAATTTCCTGCAAAGACCTTTTCAGCAACTTTCGCAAAACAACTGTCTGCGCTAGCAAGGAGCCGAACTATAGCACCGTTCGGCCATGTTTTTAGAAAAAACCTTTTCAAGCCCTGCCATCTCGATGGCAGGGCTTGAGGCAGCGCTTTGCGCTGCCTTGGATAATGGCGACAACATGGCACTTATTACCTTAATAGACGCACAGCTCGCATTCGGGCATGTGGCACTGCTGGATCACACCAGTTTTTCTCTGGAAACCAATGAACGCGTGGGACTGATCGGGCGCAACGGCACCGGCAAGTCTTCGCTGTTGAAAATCTTGGCAGGCATGGCACATGCGGATGACGGCACTTTGCAAGTGCAGTCTGGCGTTCGTATTGCCTATGTGGCTCAAGAGCCCAACCTCAATCCAGAGCACACCATCTTTGAATCTGCTTCTGAAGGTTTGGCAGAAGTCGCGGCTATCCGCGACCTGTATTTATCGGGCGCGGAAGGCGTGGATCTGGATGCGCTGCAGTCTCGCATTGAGGCACAGGACGCTTGGAACTGGGAGCAGCGCGTAGAAGAAGCGCTACAGCGCCTGCACTTGAACCCGGAAGCCAAAGTGAGCAGCTTGTCGGGCGGTGTGCGCAAGCGTGTTGCTTTGGCACAGGCCTTGGTGATGCAGCCCGATGTGTTGTTCCTTGACGAGCCTACCAACCATTTGGATTTGGATTCGATTGAGTGGCTGGAAGGTTTGCTCAAGGAATTCAAGGGTTCGATCGTACTGATTACGCACGACCGCTCGTTCCTAGACAACGTAGCCACGCGCATTGTGGAACTGGACCGTGGCCAGTTGATGTCTTACCCCGGCAACTTTGCGGCGTACGTGACCAACAAGGCCGAGCAGTTGGCACAAGAGGCGGTGATCAACGCCAAAGCCGACAAGTTGTTGGCGCAAGAAGAGGTGTGGATTCGCAGAGGTGTGGAAGCCCGCCGCACCAAGGCCACCGCCCGCATTACGCGACTGCAAGAGTTGCGTGCTGAACACGCTGCCCGCCGCACGGCGCAAGGCAATGTGAAGATGGACGTGAGCAGTGGCGAAAAGAGCGGCAAGCTGGTGTCCGAACTGACCCATGTGAGCAAGACCTTTGGCGACCGCGTGATCGTGGATGACTTCAGCGCCACGATTTTGCGCGGTGACAAGATTGGCCTACTGGGGCCCAACGGCGCAGGCAAGACCACCTTGCTCAAACTGATCTTGGGCCAACTGCAACCTGACCCAGCACCTGCCAACGCCCCTGCACCCGAGCCCGGCAACAGCCCATGGGGCACCGTGCGTTTGGGCACGAACGTCACCGTGGCCTATTTTGACCAGATGCGCAACGCCCTGGACTTGGATGCCACGCTGGAAGATTTCATCAGCCCCGGCAGTGAGTGGATTGAAATTGGCAACCAGCGCAAGCACGTCAAGAGCTATCTGGGTGACTTCCTGTTCTCGCCCGCCCGTGCGAACTCGCCCGTGCGCAGCCTCTCGGGTGGTGAACGCAACCGCTTGCTGTTAGCCCGTCTGTTTGCCCGTCCGACCAACGTACTGGTGCTGGACGAGCCGACCAACGACCTGGACATTGACACGCTGGAGTTGCTGGAAGACTTGCTGCAAAACTATGACGGCACGGTGTTCTTGGTCAGCCATGACCGAACCTTCTTAGATAACGTGGTCACCAGCACCATTGCCTACGAAGGCAACGGCAAATGGCGCGAGTACGAAGGTGGCGTGCAAGACTGGCTGACCCAGTCCAAGCGTGCCAAGGCCATGCAAGAGCAAGCCGCCAAAAAAGATGCCGGCAAGTCTGCTGCCAAAGCCCCAGTTGCAACGTCAGCGGCTCCCGCAGCTGTTGCGCCCGCAGTGCCCAAGCGCAAGCTCAGCTACAAAGAGCAGCGCGAGTTGGAACAGTTACCCGCCCAGATTGAAACCCTGGAAACCGAGCAAGCCGCAATCCGCAAGGCATTGGAGGACGGCACACTCTACGCAACAGACAATGCACGCGCCATGCAACTGCACACCCGCGATGGTGAGATTGATGCCGCACTGATGATCGCCTTGGAACGCTGGGAAGCGCTGTCCAACTGATAGCGTGATAGCGATAGAAAAAAAAGGAGCTGCTGGCGCTTGATATGCAATGGTTTCAGATAGAAAACTATTTGAAACCATTGATTCAAAGGCGCTAGCAGCTCCTTTTTTATATACAGGCTTAAATGCGGTGGCGCACGTCGGGCGATGCGCGCAGCTTGGCCAGCAGCGCGGGGGCAATCTGCGTCAAAGGCAGCACCTCATCGGCAGCGCCGTGGGCAATCGCTTCACGCGGCATGCCAAACACAATGCAGCTGGCCTCGTCTTGCACATAGTTGTAGCTGCCCGCGTCTTTCATCTCGCGCATCGCCGCTGCGCCATCGGCACCCATGCCGGTGAGCATGACGCCCGTGGCATTGCGGCCCGCAAACTGCGCCACGGATTTGAACAGCACTTCCACCGAAGGCTTGTGGCGATTCACCGGCGGAGCTTGCTCATCCACCACGGCCACATAGTTGGCGCCACTGCGCGAAATCGCAAACTGCTTGCCGCCCGGGGCAATGTAGGCGTGACCGGGCAGCAAACGCTCACCATGGGTGGCTTCTTTCACCGTGATCTGGCACAGGCTGTTCAGGCGCGCCGCAAAACTGGTGGTAAAGCCCGGCGGCATGTGCTGGGTGATGACAATCGCCGGCGCATCGGCCGGCATTTGTGTCAACACTTCCCGGATGGCCTCGGTGCCCCCCGTCGAAGCACCAATCGCAATCAGCTTTTCCGTGGACAACTTGCCCAGCAAGGTGGCACTGCTGAGGGCTGGCTTGACCACGGGGGCTGCGCCGTGCTCTACCGCGGCAGGCGCTGGCTTGACCATGCGGTGCACGTGCGCCGAAGCAGCGATGCGAATTTTTTCGACGATTTCGGTGGACAGCTGGCTCAGCCCATTGGCCACCCCCACGCGGGGCTTGGAGACAAAATCCACCGCACCCAGCTCCAGCGCGCGCATGGTGATTTCAGCACCGCGCTCGGTCAGGGTGGAGATCATCAGCACCGGCATAGGACGCAGGCGCATGATGCGCCCCAGAAAATCGATGCCGTCCATCTTGGGCATCTCGATGTCCAGCGTGATCACGTCCGGATTTTTTTCGCGAATCATCTCGCGCGCGACCAGAGGGTCATTGGCCGTGCCAATGCACTCCATATCCGGCTGACGGTTGATGATTTCGGCGAGCAAACTGCGCACCAGCGCAGAGTCGTCCACCACGATCACACGAGTCTTGCGATTCATTCTTACTGCACCCTCACTCAAAACAAGTCCACGCTGCCGCCCGCGTTGGTCTTGGCCAACTGCGCCGCACTGCCTCGTAAACGTTCTTGTTCCACCAAGGCTTCTGGATGCGCATGGGCCAAACGTTTGACCATGGCTTTGCCGGTGGCAGGAAAATAAACGACCTTGCGCGGATAAATATCCAGCACATCTTCCGAAACAATCGGAATCCGCTCGGTCTGCAAATACTGGGTCACGAAATCAGTGTTTCGCTCCCCCACATTCATGGTAGTGAAGTTGGCCATCACCTGACCACCCCCAAAAATTTTGGCCTGCATGCTCTCACGCCGCGCGCCCAGCTTGACCATTTCATTGATCAGCATTTCCATCGCAAAGGAGCCATAACGGCCGCTGACATCTGCGCTATCGCCTTCGGGCAGCATAAAGTGGTTCATGCCACCAATGTTCAGGGTGCGATCCCACAGACAGGCGGCAATGCATGAGCCAAGCACCGTGCAGATGACGATGTTTTCCCCAGTGACAAAGTATTCACCGGGCAGCACTTTGACCGCGTGGTATTGGAAGTGATGGTCAAAGTAGAAAAAAGAGGCTTCGCCCGGCTTGCGCGGTCGCTTGCGCAGCGCTTCCAACCCTGCCGTGCTTAGCCCAGCCTGCAACGGCTGGCGCGCGGCCCAAGATGCACCACTGGCACCAAACGGCTGTGTACTCATGGCTGCACCTTTGCAATCCGGTGCTGGGCATGCACGCGGCAATTCAATTTAGACCCGCTCATACACGGTCTTGCCGCGCAAGATAAACAGGTCACGCGATTCGCTGAAGTTTTCTGCATGCCCTACAAACAGCATGCCACCGGGTTTCATCACACGGTGAATCCGCTCTAGGACTTTGCGCTGCGTGGGAGCATCGAAATAAATCATGACGTTGCGGCAAAACACAATGTCAAACGGCTCCTTGAAGGGCCAGTCGTCACGAATCAAATTGACCTGCATGAAATCGATCATGCGGCGCAACTCTGGCTTCACGCGCACCATGCCCGCATTTGAGGCTTTGCCACGCATAAAGAATTTATGTAACCGCTCCTGGCTCAGGCTCTTGACGTTCTCCATCCGGTAGACGCCATTGGAGGCCGTTTGCAGCACCTTGGAATCAATATCACTGGCCGTGAGCTTGAAGTTGGCATTCGGCCCCAGTGCTTCTTGTGCCGTCAGCACAATCGAGTAAGGCTCTTCACCGGTGGAGGCCGCATTGCACCATACGCGCCATGGCGTGCTGGCAGGCTTGCTCTTGAGGTGCTGCGCCAAGATGTCGAAGTGGTGCTGCTCTCTAAAAAACGAGGTCAGGTTGGTAGTCAGGGCGTTGACGAACTCTTGCCACTCACGGGCATCCCCTTGCTTTTCCAGCCAAGTGAGGTAGTCATCAAAACTTTCATAACCGGTCTCCCGCAAGCGGCGCGAGAGACGGCTGTACACCATGGCATGTTTACCATCATGCAAGCTAATGCCCGCATGCTTGTAAATCAACGCTTGTACACGACTGAAATCTGCCGAAGTCCATGTGAACTCGCGGCCCTGCGACATCGGTCCAGAGGCCTGTGCGGTGTCAGTGTGTGGAGCAGTGCGAAGCATGAATAGTGATCACCCAATTGAGGCGCATGGCAAAGCGCTGCCAAAACCTGGCAACCCGCGCCAAGGCAGGCTGCCAGAAACCTAAAACGCAGTGTCGATTACTCGACAGGCGCCACCAGGCCCATATCCACGTTCGACATTTGCTTTTCAATGTCTAGCAAGATCAGCATGCGATCACCCACAGAGCCCAGGCCCAAGATGCAGCCATTGTCAATGGCGCTCTCAATGTCTGGTGCGGGACGGATGGCCTCAGGTGCCAGCTCCATCACATCGCTCACGGAGTCGACCACAATGCCAACCACGCGATTGCGCAAATTCAAGATGATGACCACCGTGAAGCTGTTGTACTCCACGGTTGAGCAGTTGAATTTCAGGCGCATATCCACAATCGGCACGATGGTGCCGCGCAGATTCACCACGCCCTTGATGAACTCCGGCGCATTGGCGATGCGTGTGGGCTGCTCATAGCCACGGATTTCTTGCACCTTCAGGATGTCGATGCCGTATTCCTCATCGCCCAAACGGAAGGTCAAGTATTCGCGGGCACCCGAGGCTTTGCTCCCCGCATTCTTTCCCATGATGCTCATTGCTTTCTCCTAAAGCGGCAGGGCTTTTTCAACACCCTCAAACCACCAAAAACTTTGTTTAACCGCCGCCTGTCTGTCGCTACAGCCACGCGGCCTGCCATTCACTACTCTGCCTCACGCTCAACGCGCGCGGCGCACCAAACTGCTGGTGTCCAAAATCAAAGCCACCGTGCCATCACCCAAAATCGTGGCGCCAGAGACATTCGGTACCTTGCGGTAGTTGCTCTCCAGGTTCTTCACCACCACTTGGTGTTGCCCCAGCAGCTCGTCCACCAGCAGCGCCACGCGGCTGCCGTCAGACTCCACCACCACCATGATGTCGCTGCGCTGGCTGGCTTCTGTACGCGGCACGCCGAACACTTTCTCCAGTTCGATCACAGGCATGTATTCGTCACGCACCTTGACCAGTTGCGAGCCCTGCGTGACGCTGCTGACGTCTGCCGCATTCACCTGGAAGGACTCCACCACCGAAGACAGCGGCAGAATGTAGACCTCTTCGCCGACCCCTACCGACATACCATCCATGATGGCCAACGTCAGCGGCAAGCGAATCGACACCCGCATGCCCACACCTTCCACCGAATCGATCTCTACTGATCCGTTCAGTGCGGCAATGTTCTTGCGCACCACGTCCATGCCCACGCCACGGCCAGACACGTCCGTCACGACATCGGCCGTGGAGAAACCCGGCGCAAAAATCAGCATCCAGACTTCGCTGTCGGGCATGCTGTCAGACACATCCATGCCCCGCTCACGCGCCTTCTTCAGGATTTTTTCGCGGTTCATACCCTTACCGTCATCGCGTACTTCGATCACGATAGAGCCGCCCTGGTGCGAAGCCGCCAGGGTCAAGGTGCCAGTTTCAGACTTGCCAGCCTTGATGCGATCCTCGGGAGACTCAATCCCGTGGTCCAGACTATTGCGCACCAAGTGCGTCAATGGGTCTGTGATCTTTTCGACCAGGCCCTTGTCCAGTTCGGTGGCCTCACCTTGCGTGACCAGGTTGATCTTCTTGTCCAGCTTATTCGCCAGATCACGCAACATGCGCGGGAAACGGCTGAAGACGGTAGACATGGGGATCATGCGGATCGACATCACCGCTTCTTGCAAGTCACGCGTGTTGCGATCCAAATCTGCCAACCCCGCCAGCAATTGCTGGTTGGCAGAAGGATCCAGTGCACGGCTGTTTTGTGCCAGCATGGCCTGAATGATCACCAGCTCACCGGCCAAATTGATCAGCTGGTCCACCTTTTTCACATCCACACGGATGCTGGTGGATTCCATCTGCGCCATGTTCGGGCGGGTGGCGGTCTTGGCAGCCGCAGCCACAGGTTTGATGGAAGGCGCACCCGGTGCACCGTCGAAAATGCCATAGGCTTCGCCTTCTGGCACGGCAGCAGCAGGGTGGGTCACTTCATCTGCGGAGTGCACCTCCGCAGCGGCTTCAGAATTGGCTTCAACCGGCGCAGCAGCGGACACCGGCGTAGCGGCAGCTACCGCATCCTGGGAGCTGATTCGCACCTGCTCTTTCGACACGTGAAACGCCATCAGATCCAGCAAATCGTCGTCGGTGGAGTGCGTTTGCACAGCGAACAAGCGCGTCTGGGGCTCATCACATGGCAAATCCTCTATGCTGCCCAAGCCGGGAATGTCGCGGAACAATTCTTTGACCGCATCCACAGACTCGATCACCTCCAAAGGCCCGATTTTGATGTGCAGGTGACGCAGACCATTAGGAGCCGCTGGGGCAGGCTGCGGCGCGGCTTGCACCACAGGTGCTGGAGCGGGGGCTGCCACCGCTGGGGCGGGGGCCGGGACAGGGGCCGCAGATGCCGCTACTTGCGCCCCTTCGCCAGCCGCTAATCGGCTAATACGCGCGACCAAATCTGCGGTCGGCAGCACATCGCCTTCGCCCCCCGCCTGGTGGCGGGCCAGCAAGCTGCGTGAAGCATCTGCCGATTCCAGCAAGACATCCACCATCTCCGGAATGGCTTTGATTTCGTGGCGGCGCAAACGATCGAGCAACGACTCCATCTTGTGGGTCAGCTCTGCGACATCCGAAAAACCGAAGGTTGCCGAGCCGCCTTTGATGGAGTGCGCACAACGGAAGATGCCATTGAGCTCTTCGTCATTGGCCTCGCTCAAATCCAGGTTCAGCAGCATCTGCTCCATCTGGTCGAGGTTTTCACCAGCTTCTTCAAAGAAGATCTGATAGAACTGAGTCAGGTCGAAGTCCGCTTCCGCTCCGCCTTGATGTGTATCCGCCATGTCGGTTCCTATCTTGTTATTAGCATCCGCTGAACTGTCTTAGCGAATCACCTTCTGCAATACTTCAATCAACCGGTTGGGATCAAACGGCTTCACCAGCCAGCCTGTTGCCCCTGCCGCGCGACCGGCTTGTTTCATCTGATCGCTGGACTCCGTCGTCAAAATCAAAATGGGCGTGCCTTTGAAACGCGGATGCTCACGCAGACGACGCGTCAGGCCAATCCCATCCAAGCGGGGCATATTCTGGTCTGCCAGCACCAGGTCAATATGCTGTGCCTCAGCCTTTTCCAAAGCGTCCATACCGTCAACGGCTTCAACCACCTTGTAGCCGGCCCCTGTCAATGTGAAAGAGACCATTTTTCGCATGGATGGAGAGTCATCAACAGCGAGGATCGTATGCATGTAAAACTCCAACGGACTTTTAAGTTTTGAGTGTGTGTAAGCGCTTGAGATCAAAACAGTTCAATTGAACCTGCATCCATCTCACTTTGCGTAACGGGGTTGGGGCGATCGGGTTGGAGGGCCATGATGGGGGCATCCAGCTCGTCCTCTTCACGGCCCATCGTCTCCGAGGCTAGGCGGAACGCACAGCCCTGTAAAACCTGGGTGGTATGCACAATCAGCTGTGTTGCCATGTCATGGAACTGCAGCTCCGTCACCGCGCTGCGCAATGCGGCGCGCGCCGCATCTACGCCAGGTTCTGCACCAACGCTGTCTCCGGAGAGCAAAACATTGGCTTCGCTGAAGCGCTCTAACAAATTCGTCGTGGCATGATTGAGCAAGCCTTCCAACCTGTGCAAATCCCGCATCACAACCAACAGGGAATCCTGTAATTCAGCCGCAACCATGACAGGAACCTGCACAACAGGCTCTGTAGATGGCGTTTGCGTTGATTGCATTGTTTCTCCAAGATGGGGGCACCCGCAGCATGCTTTTCTGGCACTCACAAGCCATTGTTTGGCCTATGGCGTACTCACAAAAGCGCGCGCTCACGGCATGAAGGAATCCACACCCGACAAGTATGTTCCAAGATGTATCCAATGATAGCGCCCAACGGCTCTGATAATCCAGCGCAGAAGCCTTTGCTTTTGCTGCACCTTGAAGATTCCGCTGCCGATCAGCGCTTGGCGCAAATCACGCTGCGCAAAGCGGGCATCATCTGCAACATCTCCTGCACAGATAACTTGCAGGACTTTATCAAGCTCTTGCAATTGCAAAGGTTTGATTTGGTGCTGGCTGACTACCATCTTCTGGGCTTTACCGCGCTCGATGCCTGGGAACGCGCACGCACGCTGGCGCAATGCCCGCCTTTTGTCTTGCTTTCGGGCGCGATTGGAGAAACCGCGGCCGTTGACGCCATCCGCCAGGGCATTGCCGATTACTTGCTCAAAGACGACATGGCACGCCTGCCCCACGTGCTGCTGCGCGCCCTCGAAGTGCACGAGGCGCGGCTGGCCAAAGACCAAGCCATGCAGGAGTTGGAGCGCTCGGAGCGCCAACTGGCCGAGTTGACAGAGCATCTGCAGCAATCGATTGAGCAAGAGCGTGCTGCGATTGCCCGCGAGATCCATGATGACATTGGCGGTTCTTTGACATCCGTCAAATTTGATCTGTCGTGGATTGACCGAAATGCGACAGCGCCCGAGGTGCAGGAGCACGCCCGGGCAGCCTTGGAGATGCTGCAACACGCTCTGGGCGCCAGCCAACGCATCATGATGAATTTGCGCCCCCCCGTGCTGGACCAGGGGCTGGTGGCTGCGGTGCAATGGCTGGCAGAGAATTTTGAGCGGCGCACAGGCATCGTGGTGCGCATGGATGCCCCCTCTCACATTGAGGTGCCCTCGGAGGTACAGGTTGTCGCGTACCGCACGGCCCAGGAAGCGCTGACCAATGTCAGCAAGTATGCGCACGCTACGGCTGTACACATTGATATGTCGAACGCCGAGGGGCATTTGACGCTGGAAGTGCGTGACAACGGGCGTGGCATGGGGGCCGAGCAGCGCAGCAAGCCCAAGGCTTTTGGACTGCGCGGCCTGGCAGAACGAGCACGCACCGTGGGCGGCTGGCTAGACGTGAGCAGCCAGGTCGGAAAAGGCACGAGCATTATTGTTTCCATCCCGCTCCCGTAAGATAGCTGCGTGCGCAGGACTGGACATAGGCTTTTTCTGCGCACCTTACGTCGCTGAGAAGCTTTCCTAGAGGTGACATATTGATTGATGTTGTGATTTGCGACGACCACGCCGTACTGCGACGGGGCATCCGTGACACGCTGTCCGAAGCGACGGATATCAAGGTACGCGCAGAGGCCGCCGGCTACACCGAGTTGCGAGAAGTGCTACGCGCCACCCCCTGCCACGTGCTGCTGCTGGACATCAACATGCCGGGGCGCAATGGACTGGAAGTGCTGGTGAGCGTGCGCGAGAGCTATCCCGAAATCAAAGTACTGATGGTCTCCATGTACCCGGAAGACCAGTACGCACTGCGCTGCCTCAAGGCCGGCGCCCACGGCTATGCCAACAAAGCAGGCGATCCGCTGCAACTGGTGGAAGCCGTGCGCGTGGTGAGCATGGGGCGCAAATTCCTCACTCCGGAAGTGGCGCAGATGCTGGCCGACAGTTTCTCCCAGCCTGCGCCTGAAGTGCCGCACGAGTCCCTGTCTGAGCGCGAAATGCAAACCCTGCAAAAAATTGCCACCGGCAAGCGCCTGACGGACATTGCCGAGGAGCTGATGCTCAGCCCCAAAACCGTCAGCGTCTACCGCGCCCGCGTGCTGGAGAAGCTGCAACTGGGCAATAACGCTGAGCTGACGGTGTACGCCATCCGGAACAATTTGGTCTAAAACCATAGCTGGTAGCGGTTAAAAATAAAGGACTCCAGATGAAAAACATCTTGAAGTCCTTTATTTTCAAGCGCCAGCCGCTCTACTTTTAGTCGTTTTCTAGACACCAAAAATCGACAGCGTTCGGTCAATCATGCTCAAAAAAGGCTGCTCCATCATGGGCAAAGTGGCCGTAATGCCCAGCATGCCCACCGTCAACGTGACCGGAAAGCCTACGGCAAACACGTTCATCTGTGGCGCAATGCGCGCAATCACCCCCATGGTCAGGTTCACAAACAGCAGCAGCGCCATCATGGGCAGGGCAATCCACAGCGCGCTGGAAAACACGGCACTGCCCAGCTCGTGAATGCGCATTTGGGCCACTGCCTGCAAGAACGAGCCATCCACGGGAAAAGCATCAAAGCTTTTGATGACTGCCATCAGCACCACCAAGTGGCCGTTAACGACGATAAAAAACAGCGTGAAGATTTGCACCAGAAAGCGCGAAACGGCGCTGAGTTGCGCGCCGCTGGTGGGGTCAAAGAACGACGCAAAGCTCAGCCCCATTTGCAGGCCAATCGCTTCGCCAGCCACCTCCATCACGGCGATGATGAGACGGGCAGAAAAACCAATCGCCAAACCAATGCCCACTTGCTGGATGACGCATGTCAGCGCCTGCGGTGAGTTCACCGCCACCCTGGGCTGGTCCAGCACCGCCTGGGCGCACACGGCCACCAAAAAAGCCAGCCCCACCTTGACCCGCATGGGAATGGCTTTTTGCGAAAACACCGGCGCGGCCGTGAACATAGCCAAGGTGCGCAAAAACGGCCAGATGATGGGTGAGAGCCACGCCATCAATTGCTCTTCGGAAATACCGATCACGCCTGCGCCTTCTTTCTGTGTACCTAGCTAGCCCAGCGCATTCGGGATGTTTTCAATCGTGCGGCGGATGAAATCCACCGTCGTACTCAACATCCACGGGCCGGCCACTGCAAACACCAGCACTGCGGCCACCAGTTTGGGCACAAACGACAAGGTGTTTTCATTGATCTGCGTGACGGCCTGAAAAATACTGACCACCAAACCCACCGCCAGCACCGTCAGCAGTACCGGCAGTGAAATCATCAGCAACAAGGTCAGCGCTTCGCGACCGAAGGTCAACACCATTTGGGGCGTCATGACACAAGCCTTTCAGGTCTAGATGGCAAAGCTGGAGGCCAGCGAGCCAATCATCAGGTTCCAGCCATCGGCCAGCACAAACAGCATGATCTTGAACGGCAGCGCCACCAGCACGGGCGAGAGCATCATCATGCCCAACGACATCAGAATGGATGACACCACCATGTCGATGATCAAAAACGGAATAAAGATCATGAAGCCGATCTGAAACGCCGTTTTCAGCTCACTGATCACAAATGCAGGCACCACCACGCGAAAGGGCGCATCTTCAATCTGGGTGCCTGGCTCCAGCTTGGCCAGGCGCGCAAACAGCGCGTAATCGGTCTGGCGTGTTTGGCGCACCATGAACTCACGCATGGGCACTTCGGCTTTTTTGACAGCCTCTTCAAACTGCATGGTGTTCTTGGTGTACGGCAAGTAAGCCTCTTCGTACACCCGATCCAGCGTCGGCCCCATCACAAACAAGGTCAAAAACAGCGACAGACCAATGATCACCTGGTTGGGCGGCGAAGACTGCGTACCCAGCGCCTGGCGCAGCAGGCTCAGCACAATCACGATGCGGGTAAAGCCCGTCATCATCAACAAAATGGCAGGCAAAAACGACAAGGCCGTAAAGAACAGCAAGGTCTGAATGGGCACGGAAAAACTGTTCCCGCCGCTGCCCGATCCCACCAGGATCGGCAAGCTGGGCGCAGCAGTTTGCGCCAGGGCGGCGGGCATCCAGCAAAAAGCCGCCAAAGCGGCGGCTGCTGCGGCCCAAGGGGCCTTCGTGGCAAAAAAGCCGAATCGCATGTGTGCTCTCATGATTGCGGAGCTTGCACGCCCTCTTGGGCTTGCGACATTGCACCTGCAAAACTCACAGGCGCGGGCTGCTGCGCAGCAGCTTGCCCCAGAACGTGCAAACAATGAATGCTTTGGGCCGTAACGCCCAGTACCAGGCAAGTTTTTTGTGCGCCATGCCCCACCTCCACCGTCACCACGCGCTGGCCCGGCCCCACCGCCACCGATGCCAACACCTGCGCGCTGGTGCCCGTGACATTGCGCCCCGCTTGCTGACGCTGCTGCCAGCGCTTGAGCAACCAGGGCAGGCAGGCCAACGCACCGATCATGACGAGCAGCACCAGCAGCGAGGAGGTAAAGCCGGTGTTATCCACGGCTGACGCGGCGCAGGCGCTCCGAAGGTGTCACCACGTCGGTCAAGCGGATACCGAACTTGTCGTTCACCACCACCACTTCACCTTGTGCAATCAGATAGCCATTGACCAGCACGTCCATGGGCTCGCCAGCCAAGGCGTCCAGCTCCACCACAGAACCTTGTGCCAGTTGCAAGATGTATTTGATAGGCACCTTGGTGCGGCCCAACTCCACCGACAACTGCACGGGAATGTCGAGCACCATATTGATGTCGTTCACGGGCACTTCGGTGCCCGCTGTTCCCGCAGGGTAGGCGGGGTTGCCGCTCAATGGGCCACCTTGCTCTGCATCCAGCGCTGCTTGTGCATCGTCGGTCTGCTTTTGCTCATCCAGCGCTTCCGCCCAATCCGAGAAGGGATCATCACCTGGAACGCTGCCGTTGTTGTTTGGGTCAGTTGCCATTCGTCTCTCCGGTCGAATTTCCATCCACACCGCGCAAACATTGCTCGATGCGCACGGCATATTTGTTGTTGTGCGTGCCGTACTGGCACTCAAAAATTGGTACGCCGCCAATCGATGCACGAATCCGTGGCTGGCGGTCTAGCTCGATAAAGTCGCCAGGCTTCATGGCCAGCATCTGCTCCACCGTAGCTTCGGCGCGCGCAAGCTCTGCCACCAGCGTCACTTCCGCCGATTGAATTTCTCGCTTCAGCACCTTCACCCAGCGGCGATCCACTTCCATGGAGTCGCCTTGGGTAGACGAGTACAAGATGTCGCGGATGGGCTCCAGCGTGGCGTAGGGCATGCACACATGGATCGAGCCCGACACATCGCCAATTTCCAGCTGGAACGCAGTAGACACAACAATTTCACTGGGAGTGGCAATGTTGGCAAACTGCGGCTGCATTTCCGAGCGCTGGTAAGCCAGCTCCAGCGGGTAAATGCCGTGCCACGCTTTTTTGTATTCCTCGCTGATCACATCGACCAGACGATTGATCACGCGTTGCTCGGTGGCAGAGAAATCGCGGCCTTCGATACGCGTTTGCAAACGGCCCGCGCCACCGTACAAGGTATCGATGATGCCGAACACCAGCGAAGGCTCGCACACGATCAGACCATTGCCGCGCAAAGGGCGAATGGCAACGATGTTGAAGTTGGTGGGCACAGCCAGGCGGCGCAGGAAAGCGCTGTAGCGCTGCACAGTCACCGTGCCCACTGAAACTTCAGGGCTGCGGCGAATGAAGTTAAACAGACCAATACGGAAATTGCGGGCAAATCGCTCATTCACAATTTCCATGGTGGGCATACGCCCCCGGACGATACGTTCTTGGCTCGAAATGTCGTAATTGCGAACCGAACTCTCATCAACGTCTTCGATATCCGATTTCTGGCGCTCGCCCGTCACCCCTTCCAAAAGGGCGTCGACTTCCTCTTGTGACAGGAAAGAATCACTCATGCCGTTGCTCCTCGCGCTTACTGAATAATGAAGCTGGAGAACAGCACACGGCGAACCGGGCTGCTGCGACGGCGTGGACGGTCATCCTCTGGCTCTGCAGCGTCTGCGCGCGCAGAACCAGCGCCCAGCGGACGCGTCACTTCGCGCAAAATATCTGCCGCCAGCTTTTCCTTGCCTTCGCGCAGCAGCAACTCATCGGCCGTGCGTTGCGAAACCAGCATCAAGACACCGTTGCGGATACTGGGCATGTACTGTTTCACCAGCGTGCTCGTGGCCTCGTCTTGCAGCTCTAAAGTGATGCCAATTTGCGCAAAACGGTCACCGCCCGGGTCTGCCAAATTCACCACCATATTCTCCAGTGGCAGGAAAGTGGGAACCAGGGTGGCAGTTTTGGCGGGGGCATCCTCACCGTACACGTCCCCCTGCGACTTGTTTGTCATCACCAGCAAGACCGCCGCTACCGCGACAACGAGCAAGGCGACCAAAGCGCCGATGACGATCAATTTCTTGCTCTTGGCTGGCGCCGGAGCGGCGGCAGAATTGGTTGCGGCCACGTTGTATTCCTTGATGGATAAAGAAAGTTGGCAAACCAACCTTGAACTGAACCTGCGCTAAGCGCTCGCACGTAACACGTGCTTATAGGCTGATTATTTCTTGAAAGCCAGAAATCATAGCCAGAATAAAAGGCGCAAATATCCAGCAAATCAATCGTCTGAGCCCGTCACTCGCTTTCTCTGCTTGGCGAAGGGCCTTGCACAACGAGGTTAAGCGTACAAATCCAGGCCTTGGGCGCGCTGTGAACGCGCTGCAGGCACCTCCGGCACCACCGGGACTGCCACCTGCGCCTGCTGCACCGGCGAAGCCTCCCAAGGATTGCGCGAACCTTGCTGGGGCGATCCATTACCGCCTTGCCCCTGGCCGTCGGCTTGCACCGAGACACCCGCCAGTTGCACACCCTGCTGCTCTAGCATTTCACGCAGCTGCGTCAAGCTGGCATCCAACAATTCACGTGTTTGCGCCTGGTCCGCCCGGAAGGTGACATGGGCTTCATTGCCGCGCACCGATACTTGAACCCGTACAGGCTGCCCATCTTTTTCCAACACGACTTCCGCGCGCTGGTTCTTCCCTTGCAGCCAAAAGCGCATATCTTCCACTGGCGCTTCCGCTTGGGGATCCAGCATCGCATCTTGCGCAGACTGCGCCTCTTGCACTGCGGCCTCTGTCAAGCGGGTACCGCTACCCTGCCCAGCAGACAGCCACTCTGCCGTATTGGCAGCACTTTTTGCGCTTTCGCTGCGCTCGGCAGCTTGGGGCCGAGCCCCTGCGCTGGCGGCAGCCCACTGTTCGACCTGCCCCATCAAGCGCTGCAACGCAGGGTTTACAGGCATTTGCGGGTCTTCCAGCTTCCAAGCACCGTGCAACGCCACGCGACCTTGTGCATCCGTATCCGTAGACAAGCCCTCTGATACGGTCTGCGCCACCGCGTCTGCGAGGTCCGTCGCTTCTGCCAGCACGGCGGAAGCGACTGCCACAGCAGCAGATGCCCCGGTCTGCACGGGCGCGGCCACCACCGACTGCACACCCGCGGCAACGGTCGCTATACGCTGCCCCACAGCCACATCAGGCTGTGCCCCCGCGATCAAACCGCCCGCGGTGGCCCACAACAAGCCTGCATCTTGTTTGGCCTGCAAAAAGCTGCCATCTTGCAATGCCGCATCGGCATCCAATTTGTCCAATTGCTGAGTTTGGCCGACCAAACTCTCCAAGCTCAACCCCAAAGGCAAGGATTGCAGCGCATCGGTCAACAGGGCTGCATCCGGCGGCACCGCCAGGTCGATTGCCTGCGCCCCGAAGGAGGGGGTACTTGTGCCTGCCTCAGCATCTTGCAAGCCTTGCAGCAACTGCGAAAACACAGGCGCTGACGTCTGGCCTTCTGTTACCTCTTTGGCTTTGTCTATTTTTTCTGGGGTTTGCGGCTTGGGCGACTTGGTCGCTGTGGGTGCAATAGCTTGCTTCATATCCATGGTTAGACCTCCTGGAACTGCAAACCAAAAGTTCGCCCAATGAACTGCAGCGCCGCGCGCTCATCGGTTTGTTTCTGTTCACGGCGCATTTGCGCCAGCGCGATATCACGGCGACGCGTTTCGACCACTTTGTTCAAGCTGGTCAAACGCAGCTCGGTCGCCATCAAGGCTTTTTGTGCTGCCTCCAAGCGAATGGCTTGATCAGCCATCACCTTGACTTGCAGATCCATCGCATGCTGCAAGCGATCCATGAACTGCCGGTGATGCAGCATCACTTCCGGCTTCATGGTGGCCCCTTCGCTGGCGCCCCAGCGCTGCTGCATCTCAAGGGCATAGCTTTGCAGTTGCTCCATCTGGGACTTGGCCGCGTCATGGGCACGCTGACGCTCACGAAGCGCATTGCGCGCTTCATCGCGTTTACGTACTGCCATATCAATGGCGATCATCAATGCATTGAGTGACGACATTCCACATCCCTCTGGTTATCAATTTTGCGGATTCAACACCGCAGCCATCTGCGCCAGGCTCTCTTCCATCGAAGCAGACTCAAACATCGTCTGCTGCAGAAAACTCGCCATCGCAGGCTGCAAACGGATCGCCTCATCCACCTGCGGGTCAGAGCCGCTAACGTAGGCTCCTACTTGTATCAAATCCTTGCTTTTTTGATAGCGCGAATAGACGGCTCTAAAGCGTCTAGCTAACTCGAAGTGCTCTTGTGAGACCACGTTGTGCATCACCCGCGAAGCGGATTGCTCTACATCAATGGCGGGGTAATGCCCCTGCTCCGCCAATGCACGCGACAACACGTAGTGCCCATCCAAAATCGCACGT
The DNA here is from genome assembly GCF_002501455.1 of Comamonas sp. UBA7840. Taxonomy (NCBI): domain Bacteria; kingdom Pseudomonadati; phylum Pseudomonadota; class Betaproteobacteria; order Burkholderiales; family Comamonadaceae; genus Comamonas; species Comamonas sp. UBA7840. The sequence goes on from NZ_DLTI01000016.1 coordinate 17,438, forward strand.
GATGCGTCGGCAATCGGATCTTGCTGGTCATCACCTTCTGACAGCACCGTATAAAAAGCCGTGATCGAGCCCACGCCGTTCAAGCCATTGCCGCTGCGCTCTACCAGTGCAGGCAATTTGGCAAAACACGATGGCGGGTAGCCCTTGGTTGCAGGAGGCTCACCAATCGCCAGCGCAATTTCACGCTGGGCTTGTGCATAGCGGGTGAGCGAATCCATGAGCAGCAGCACATGCTTGCCTTTGTCTCGAAAATGCTCGGCAATCGCGGTGGCATAGCTGGCGCCTTGCATGCGCAGCAAAGGCGGCGCATCCGCAGGGGCCGCCACCACCACCGCCCGCGAACGGTCTTGGGCACCCAAGATGTCTTCCACGAACTCTTTCACTTCGCGGCCACGCTCGCCAATCAGCCCCACCACGATCACATCGGCCTTGGTGTAGCGCGCCATCATGCCCAGCAGCACCGACTTACCCACCCCCGAACCCGCAAACAGCCCCAGGCGTTGACCACGGCCCACGGTCAGCAAGCTGTTGATCGCACGCACACCCGTATCCAAGCTCTCGCGCACAGGTGCGCGCTCCATGGCGTTGATGGGCTCGCGGTCCAGCGGCTCGGCCACCACGTTATCTAATGCGCCTGCATGATCCAGCGGAATCCCTTGCGAGTTCACCACCCGCCCCAGCAAACCATCGCCCATCGGCAAGCGCAACATGCCCGTCGCCAGCGTTGGCGCTTCGGTATCCCCCCAGCGCAGGGGCGGTGCAAACGGCTCTGCCGGTGTGACCGTAGCGCCGCACGACAAGCCTTGAATATCGCCCGCAGGCATCAAAAATGCTCTATCGCCCGCAAACCCCACCACTTCGGCCAAGACAGGCTCTGCACCTGGCATTTGCAAATGGCATTGCGAACCCACGGGCACACGCAGCCCGCTGGCTTCCAGCACCAGCCCCGTCAAACGGGTCAAGGTTCCGTGGCTGTGCAAAGGCAAAGGCTGATTCACACGCTCGCGCCCTACGCGCAGCATCGCTTTCAGCGGTGCAATCGGTGCATCTATCTGCACTTGCTCAGTTGCCATGCGGAGCACCCTCATACCAGGTAGACACCAGACCCAACGCTGCTACCGCACGCTGCCAGCGGCGCTCCAGGCTGCCATCAATGTGCGCGCCCTGGCTCTCCACCATGCAGCCACCCGCTGCCACGCTGGGGTCGGCCAGCCATTCCACCTTGGGGTTGGGCAGCGCAGCGCGCAAATGCGCTTCCAAGTTTTTAAAGTCTTCGGGGTTTAACCGCACCAGTGCAGGCTTGGTTTCTGCACCCAGCATGTCCAGTGCTTCTGCCACCACAGGCTGCAAAGCCTGCGGATTGCAGCGCAATTCTTGGCGCACCACTTGCCGGGCAATATCGCAGGCCAGCTGCAGCAGATCCGGCGCTATTTGCTGCTGCAAACCTTGCAAACCTATTTGCGCCGCGTGCAGCACTTCGCTCAAACGCTGCGCGGTTTCACGTCCCAGATTGTTCTGGTAGTCCGCCATGCGCGCTTGCCACTCTTGGGCTGCCTGCTGCTGACCTTGCTCCAGACCTTGCTGGTACGCCTCTTGGCGCGCTTGCTCCAGTTGCTGCTGCAACACCTCTTCGGAATAAGAAGGCGCAGCAGGCTCCACCTCCTCGGCCTGCACAACTTCGTCAGGTGCCTCTTCTGCAGAGGCGGGCTGCGACTGAGCCTCCACCTCTGGCGCAGGGGGCAACAATGCGGGATCCAGCGTCATCTCTGGCATGGCGGTAAAGCCATGGAGAGTGCCGCTGCGCACACCACCAAAGTGCCATTGCCGCACATGCTGGTGGTCGATTTCTTCGCTGGGAATAAAACGGGTCATGTTCGCCTACTCGTACGCTGGATGTGTGCCTTAGACAAAACTGTCTTCTGGGCCACCACCCAGCGTGATCTGGTTCTCGTCGGCCAGGCGACGCACCACCTTGAGGATTTCCTTTTGCTGCGTTTCGACTTCGGACAAACGCATAGGGCCACGCGCTTCCAAGTCTTCGCGCAGTGCTGCGGCAGCGCGCATGGACATATTCGCCAGAATCTTGTCGCGCACTTCCATAGAGCCCCCCTTGAGCGCCACGATCAGCGTCTCGGAAGCCACCTCGCGCAGCACCAGCTGCAGCGAACGGTCGTCCAGCTTGACCAGGTCGTCAAACACAAACATCTTGTCCATGATCTTCTGTGCCAAGTCCGCGTCGTAATTGCGGATCGTGTCCAGCACGGCCACATCGGCATTGCCGCCCAGCAAGTTGATCATTTCGGCCGCCGTCTTCACGCCACCCAGTGAGGTCTTGCGAATCTTGTCGCCACCGGCCAACACCTTGTAGAGCACTTCATTCAAGTCTTTCAGGGCCGAAGGCTGGATACCCTCCAGGGTCGCCACACGCAGCACCACTTCGCTGCGCAAGCGCTCTGGCAGCTGCATCAACACAGCCGCCGCCTGATCGAACTCCAGGTGCACCAAGATAGCCGCCACGATCTGTGGGTGCTCATTGCGCAGCAATTCAGCCACCGACACCGGATCCATCCACTTCAGGCTTTCAATGCCTGAAACATCGCCACCTTGCAAAATGCGGTCAAGCAGCAGCGCCGCCTTGTCATCACCCAACGCACGGCGCAGCACCGATTTCACGTAGTCGCTGGCATCTTCCACCAGCAGGCTTTGTGCGGCGCAGTCATCGGTGAAGCGCGCAATCACAAAGTCCACTTTTTCTTTGGACACCCCGCGCATACGCGCAATGGTTTCGCCCAGCTTTTGCACTTCTTTGGGCGACAGGTGCTTGAACACCTCAGCCGCCTCTTCCTCACCCAAGGACATCAGCAAAATGGCGGCGTCGTTCAGACCTCGATCATCCATAACAAACTCTTTGTATTCTGTGAATAGTTAGTGCGTGGGGGCAGCGCTTAGTGGCTCTCGCCATTGACCCAAGTCTTGACAATATTGGCCACCGCAATCGGGTTTTGCTTCGCCAGCGCACGGGCTTGCTCCAAGCGCAACTGCTCAGGGCTAGGCTCACCGGGCTTGAGCGGCGCCGCCAAAGCAGGGCGCTCCAGCTCTTCGGCTTCCAGCAGATCCAGTTGTTGTGCCAACTCCTTCTTCTTGCGCGCCTTGAGAATGGGGCGCACCACGCCAAACATCAAAATCAAGGCAGCCAGCACCAAGCCCACCGGCCACATGATGGTCTTGATCAGCTCAATGGTTTCAGGCTGCTGCCACACCGGCAGATCGGACGCCAAACGCGCTTCTTGCTGGAACGGCGTATTCATCAAATTCACCGAGTCACCACGTTCCGCGTTAAAGCCAATCGTCTCGCGCACCAGGGCCAGCATTTGCGCTTGCTGTGCAGCCGTCATGGCTTGCGGCGATACAGCGGCACCAGGCTCCGCAGGTGTGCCGGGCAAATAATTCACCACCACCGCAGCGGTCATGCGCTTGATAGAGCCCGTGCTGTTGCGTGTCACGCGCACCGTCTTGTCCACTTCGTAGTTGGTCACCGACTCACGCTTGCTGCCAGGAATGGCCAAGATGTTGGTGTTTTGCCCATTGGCTGCCTGCAAAGGCTGCGCTTGGCCATTGATGGGTGCCGCAGCAGTCTGGGGTGGCTGATTGCTCACCGCACCAGGCACACCGGTAGGTGGAACCGGCTCTTTTTCACCGGTCGCTTCCAGCACTTGCTGGCTACGAATCGCGCTGGGTGCCTGACCTTGGTTCGGTGCGTGCAACTCAGAGGTCGACTCTGTGCGCGAAAAATCCACCTCGGCGGTCACCTGGGCCTTCACATTGCCCTTGCCCACCACCGGCTCCAAAATGTCCAAAATACGCTGGGTGTACTGCTTTTCCAGCTGCTGCTGGTACATCAGCTGCTGCAGGTTCACAGGACTGTCTTCGGGGTTCGTGGTTTGCGACAACAGCTTGCCCGAATCGTCCACCACGCTCACTGCACCGGGCAGCATTTCAGGCACGCTGGAAGAGATCAGATGCACGATGCCCGCAATCTGCGTGCGATCCAGCAAACGGCCGGGGTACAACGTCAGCAACACCGAAGCCGAAGGCTTTTGCTGCTCGCGGAAAAAACCGTTCTGATTCGGCAGCGCCAAATGCACGCGGGCGTTTTGCACCGCAGACAGCCCCAGGATGGAGCGTGTCAACTCCCCCTCCAAGGCGCGCTGGTAATTCACACGCTCTTGAAACTGCGTAATACCAAACTTGCTGGCTTCCATGATTTCAAAGCCAGACACCGCCCCCTTGGGCAAGCCCTGCGTCGCCAGCTTCAAACGCACATCATGGATGCGATCCGCTGGAATCATGATCGCGCCACCACCTTCGGTGTACTTGTAAGGCACGTTCATGGAAGCCAACTGCGAGACGATTGCGCCACCATCTTTGTCGCTCAGGTTGCTGAACAGCACGCGGTAGTCAGGCTGGCGGCTGAACATCATGGCCGCAATCACCCCCGCCACCACCAAAGCGCCCACAGCACCAATCAAGATGCGTTGATTACGGTCGAGGCCTGCCAGCCGCTGCTGCCAATTGGCAGGGCTTGCGGCGGGAGGACTTGGTTCAACAGGAATTTCAGCAACTGCGGACATGTTCTTTTCCAAATGGGGTGCTTGGGCCCGACACGGAGCCCAACGTGATGCCGATTATTCAAACTTCCCGCTTGGGCGTTCCCCAGATAAAGCCGCCGTTTCCCCATTTATTTACCCAGATGGATAGTTTGCAATTGCCTACGATTGCACCCATCGAACCAATAACGAGTTCAAGGAAACAACATCATGGACCTTCGCCTTCATAGCGCCACTTCGCCGTTGACCACCATGTCCAGCGATATGGCACAACGCTTGACCAAGCCTGTGCAAAAGTCCGAAGCCGAAGGCCATGGCTTCAGCTCTGCCCTGGAGAACGCATTGCGCTCCGTCAGCGCTTCGCAAAATCACTCTTCCCACTTGCAAAAAGAAGTGCAACTGGAGAACCCATCGGTCAGCCTGGAAGAAACCATGGTTGCCATGCAAAAAGCCCAAATCGGCTTCCAAGCTACTTTGCATGTACGCAACCGCCTGGTACAGGCCTACACCGATGTCATGAACATGCAGGTCTGAGCACCTGCTTGTGTGTGGAGTAAGGCTCGCGCTTTGCTCCGCACCTAACGCTCACCCCTTCAAAAAACTTTATGGCCGCACCCTTCGGGTTGCGGTCTTTTTTTGTCTGCTGCGCCCACCCTTTACACGGCCCCACTTCGCTTTACCGTCCAACTTGGAACGAAAAAACAATAAAAATTACCTGCAACGCACGCACATCAGGCGCAAGCAGCTATCAAATCAGCATACCCAAACGCTCTCCGGCATACAAAGTACAGCACTACGGATGCAGCAGTGTGCGCAGGCCAGCCACAGCAATGCACTGCGGCAGCAAGCTGGATGACACCCCGCCTGACTTGCACCCTGGTTGCGTGTACTTGGCCGTTATGCACAGCGGACGTACCCGCCAGCTTTGAGTGGGAACGCGCGAGTTTGCAACCTCCTGGGCCACCAACAAACCATGCACAAGGCACCAAGCCCCCGGTCACTCGGCCGCCCCACATACTTCCAGCCTCTGTCGCAGCCCCTGCTGCTGCACACCACCCCATTAATTAGAATGAAATTGGCCTATAACGCTTATCCAGAAAGCGATAGCAGCTATCAAAACAATAAAATCGCCCACAAAAAAGCCCACCAGCTTTGCAGCTGATGGGCTTTGGCCAAACCTTGGAGGAATAGCGTAATCGAGTGGGCTTTAGTGCAAGACAGGACTTGCAGGCAGTCTGCCCATGTGCTCCAGCGTCGCCAACCACGGCTCCGCCAGCACACGAATCTGTGCATCATTACGCAAAATGCTCTGCATGATGCGCGTCTTTTCTTTGCGCTGCATGGCTGTCAACTGCACCTCTTGGGACTGCACACGCAACTCACCAATCAACACGGCACAAGACTTCTCACACTCCACCACAGAATCCCAGTTCTGCTGCAAAGCGGCGGACAGCATCTCAGCGCTTTTAGCTTCAATAGCCTTGTAGTAATCCAACAATCTGTTCTCCTGCACAGCCATCACCTCACATCGTTTGGTTGGCGGTGGGTCCAATTTCTTTCCAGCCTTGCGCCACTGGTTGCAAAAGCTTGATCACTTCTTCCACCAACACCACATCGCTGTGAATGTTGGCCTTGGTCAATTGGGCCACAGAATAGTCATACAGCAGCTTCAGATTAGCCGCCAATTCACCGCCCTTTTCCAAGTCCAAACCCATCACCAGGCCCTCTTGCAAAATACGCACAGACTTGGAAATGTGGCGCCCTTTTTCTTCCACCTCGCTGCGCTCCATCGCGCCACGCGCGGCGTTCAGCGACTGGAACAAACCATCAAACAACATTTGAATCAGTTGGTGAGGAGACGCGTTCTCCACCCCCGAATGGGCACTCACCTGACGATAAGCATTCGCAGCGCCGTAACCTGTAGAAGAGAACATGTGAATCCTTACAAACTATCTATGGGATTGAGACTGTTTTCGACCCAATTCCACCAAACTTAAATACTCAAAAGCAACGGGATGTGTTTTTAGTCTTTGGACTTATTCCACGAAGTCACCATCTGCGAGATGTAAGAGTCCAACGAACTGAGCGAAGCCATCTTCACATCCAAAGCGGTGTACTGCTTACGCAAGCGCTCTTCCACCGTTTCTGCCCGCTTTTCAACCTTTTCAACCTCGGCCTTGTTGAGCTTGATCTGCTTTTCCAGCGAATCAGTCTTGTTGTTGAGCGTGCCTTCATACGCCAGCAGCTCATCCGTCAAAGTCTTAAAATTCACCGCAATACCGCCGCCATTGCCCAGCGCATCCGGTTTCGCGGCAAACATGGATTTCACCGAATCCATATCGCCCAAGGCTTCCTTCAATTTGGCAGCATCCAGCTTTAACGCACCACCTTGCTGCATCTGAATGCCGATGTCAGACAGGCGATTGAACTTGCCCGTGGCATTGCCTGCAATACCCTGCGTCAACATGCGCAAAGAGTTCTGTAAGCTCACCGTGCTGCTATCGCCCTGCAACACACCAGCGGCTTTAGACTCTTGGTCGTACTTGGTCGATGCAGCCAATAACTCATTGACTGCGTTGTACGCGTCTACAAATTTTTGAATCTTCTCTTGCGTGGCATCTTTGTCCTGATTGATGGACAGCAAGGATTTACCCTCTGCAGACACCGACATCGACAAGCCCGGAATGATGTCCTTAAACGTGTTCGTGTTGGACTCGATTGCCACACCATTCAGCGTGATCTTGGCATTTTCTGCCCCTTGAGCCAAAGTAATTCCGCCACTAGCACCCAGCGCTTCGAAATTCGAACCCGCAGCATCAATAGGTTTGATAGTTCCAACCACCGGCTTTTGTGCAGGATCTCCGCCCCAAGCGTCCACATCCGCTTGCGTCACCAATGTGCCCATGCTCATGCTGAACTGATTGTCTAGCCCCGTCTCACGCGAACGCACCATCAACTGCTGCTTGCCGGTGCTGTCGGTAATCACACTAGCCACCATCGACTTACTCAAGTCGGCATTACCGTTGATCTTGGCAACAATGCTCTCCAGCGTGTCTGTGGAGGTGATGCTCAAATCCACCGTTTTCAGCTCTGCGCCCGCTTTGCCAGGGTTGCCGATCACAAAGCGCATGGTGCCTGCTGCCCCCATGGTGTCCTTGGCACCCAGTTTGATACTGACGGACGTCTGGCTTTGCGCCAACTTTTCCACGTTCACGTTGTAAGAGCCTTGAGCCGCCAACCCCGTCATCGTGGCATTCACCGCTGACGAATTGGACGAATTGATCTTTACCGCACCAAAGCCGCTGTCCAGCGTCAAATCACGCACAGCGCCATTGAGCGTATCCACCAAAGACTTGATCTGACCGTAGGTCGAAATCTTGCTGCTGATGGTCTCCGCCTTCACTTCCAAGGTCTTGATGGGCTGTTTCTCCAAGGCCACCATTTGCGTGATGATGCTCTCAACATCCAAGCCGCTACCGATACCCACTGAAGAAATAGCCATCACACACTCCTTGAAGAACACCGCGACATGGCAAGGCGCCTATGCCATAGAACTAGCCTATTGTGCTTGGGTTATACCCAAGCCAAAAGCCTGAATAAAAAGGTGAGCACCACTTAGAAGCACAGACTTACTCAGCTTCTTGAGCTACTCCAATTTATAACTATTGTTACTCCAGCTATATCGGCAAATTTTCCGCCAACTTGAGCCATCACTCACATGGTCATAAAAAAAGCGGTGCAGGCCTTCACAACCTACACCGCCTCAACGGAACTTGTACATACCCCTCAGCCACCCACAAAGATGGCCGACAAGAAGCCCGGGGCCTGCCCAGGCTCCTTTATTTTTATTGCAGCAGACTCAACACTTGCTGTGGCAATTGGTTGGCCTGCGCCACCATAGCAGTACCGGCTTGCTGCAGGATCTGTGCGCGGCTCAGGTTGGCTGTTTCGGAAGCGAAGTCCGCATCCACGATTCGACCACGGGCTGCAGAGATGTTCTCGTTCATGATGTCGATGTTCTCAATCGACTTCTCAAAACGGGTCTGCAAGGCACCCAGATCCGCACGGGCCGAGTTCACCTGATCGATCGCGCTGTCAATCTTTTGCAGCGCTTCCCAAGCACCTGCCTGGGTAGAGACATTCAGGGTCTCAATACCGGTGCGCATTTGAGCCTCAGCAGTCGAATTAATACCCAACTTGCCAGACATATAGTCATCCACCATACCCATCACGGAGGCCTTCGCTGCCTTCACCGCCTCCGGTGTGCTAGTGCCCGTGGCCGTGACTGCAGTAATGGCTGTGACATCCGCCATACCTGCAGCAGTCAATGCAGTAGTCAAATCACCTCGTGCAGCATTAAAACCCGCGCCATCTGCAGCGTTCAGCGCATCCAGCTTGGCGTATACATCGTCACGATTGGCTTCGCCGTTCTTCCACAGCGCTGCGTCAATGGCTGCCCTGAACTCTACGGCAGCCTTTTGCACATTGGCTGCACCTTCTGCGGTGAACTTAAAGTCATAGACAGCGTCGGTAGTGTTGGTGTCGTGATCCACCAGGTTGCCCGTCACCGCTGCTTGGAACGAAGCATACGCTGCATCAAAGTCAGCCTTACCAGCTGCACCTGCACCAAACAGACCTGTCAGCGCCGTCAGTGCGGCATTTCCTGTATTGAAGCCCGGGGTTGCAGCGGTTGGCGTAGTCACCAAGTCAGTCAGCAAATTGGCCGCTGTTTCAGAGCTCCATGTGCTCACCTCTGCAATATTGGTTGTATAGGTTGTCGCATTCGCAGCAGATACACCCACGGTAACTGCAGAGCCAAAACCAGTCTGTGCAGTGTTGAAACCTTCCAAAGAAACGGATTCACCCGATGCCGAACGCAGCTGCATGGTAAAGCCGCTATCCACATCACCTTCCAAGAAGGCGGTAACGCCCGTGTCTGCTGTCTTGGCGTTGATCGCCGCGATTACCTGACCCATGCGTTCTTGGCCGCTGGATGCTTCGGCAATTTCCCCCAAATCAACGGCAGCCGCGCTGCCCACACGAATTTGCAGGCTACCCTTGTCAATCTTGGTGCCATAAGCCGACACATCGCTGGCCTGCACCTTAGCACTGGTGCTGGAGCCAAAGGTCACATTGCTCAGTGCGCTGGCCTTGCCGTTGGTGATGGCACCCACGGTGATGTTGTCACCAGCGCCTGCCCCCACCTGGAACACGCCACCCGCAAACGAACCATCCAGAATCTTTTGACCGTTAAAAGAGGTGGTCTTGGCCACACGGTCAATTTCAGAGCGCAGCTGGTTCACTTCGGCCTGCAGCGCCTTGCGGTCATCCGCACTGTTGGTCGCATTGGAAGACTGCACGGCCAGTTCACGCATACGCTGCAGCATATCGCCCACCTTACCCAGCGCGCCTTCCGCGGTTTGCGCCAGCGAGATACCGTCGTTGGCATTGCGCGCTGCTACAGCCAAACCCTTGGATTGAGCATTCATACGCTCGGCAATAGCCAGACCCGCTGCATCGTCCTTGGCGCTGTTGACACGCAGGCCGGAAGACAAGCGCTGCATCGAAGTCGACAGCGAGTTGCCCGACAAGCCCAGATTGCGCTGCGCGTTGACAGAAACGATGTTGGTGTTGATGGTCATTGCCATGATGAATCCTCTTTATTCCGTGTTCCGTTGAGACAAAGCCGATGGGTGGCTTGTGTTCGTCGCTGCTTGTCTGCTTGGCAGATCTCTGGTGCAGCGCCTACAAAAGAGTTATCGAACCACAGCGGAATTTCTTGAGCGAAAAATTTACTTTGTTACAAACTTATAACTGTGCATCCAGACTGCGCATACCGTTCCCCCTACCAATAAAAAAACCTTCTCGCCTGACGACAAGAAGGTTTTCATAGCAAGCATTCATTGCTGGAACGCGCCATAAAGCGCATTCCAGCAAGAATTAACGCAGCAGGCTCAACACGTTCTGGGGCAGCTGGTTGGCCTGAGCCACCATGGCCGTACCGGCCTGCTGCAGAATTTGCGAGCGGCTCAGGTTGGCAGTTTCGGTGGCGAAATCCGCATCCACAATACGGCCACGGGCTGCAGAGATGTTTTCGTTTTGAATGTCGATGTTCTCCACCGTCTTTTCAAAACGGGTCTGCAGCGCACCCAGGTCACCACGGGCAGCGTTCACCTGGTCGATGGCACTGTCAATTTGCTTCAGTGCCTTCCAGGCATCGCCCTGGGTTTCCACGGACAAGCTGGCAATACCGGTATTGCTCTTTGCAGCCGCAGCAATTGCAGCGGTGGTGGAATCGGCTTCCACCACTGTTTCCACAACTGCGGCAGCCGTATCAATACGCCCCTGCGCCAATACTGTGGTATCTGTGGCCGGAGTACCCGCCGCTGCCACCTTAGAACCAATACCTGTAGTCACATCTGTAAAGCCTGTCAGCTTTACATCCTGTGCCACGCCATTCGCATCGGTCTTCTCCGACAGCAGGCTCACCGAGTACTTGCCATCCTTCTCTGTCAAGAATGCGGTCACACCCGTGTCAGCTGTCTTGGAGTTAATGGCCGAGACCACTTGACCCAAACGCTCTTGCGCCGAAGAGGCTGCAGCGATGTCTTCCTTGATGGTGACTTCTTCACCGCCCACATCAATCTTCAACGTGCCGCCCTTGATTTCTTGCTCCCAGCCTTTGAGCTCAAACTCTGCGCCAACAGCACCGCCCTTGATCGTCATGCTCGCAGCATCAATATCCTTGAACTCCACTTCGCCATAGCTCACCTTCGACAGCGACTCTGCCTTGGCATTGGTGATACCGCCCACGGTGATGTTGTCGCCCGCATTGCTGCCGACCTGGAACACCGCACCGCCAAACGAGCCATCCAGCAGGTTCTTGCCGTTGAACGTAGTGGTCTTGGCCACACGGTCAATTTCCGATGTCAGCTGCTTCACTTCCGCTTGCAGCGCCTTGCGGTCATCCGCACTGTTGGTCGCGTTGGAAGACTGCACGGCCAGCTCGCGCATGCGCTGCAGCATGTCGCCCATCTTGCCCAAAGCACCTTCTGCGGTTTGCGCCAGCGAAATGCCATCGTTGGCATTGCGTGCCGCCACGGCCAAGCCCTTGGTGGTGGCATTCATGCGCTCGGCGATCGCCAAGCCAGCTGCGTCGTCTTTGGCGCTGTTCACACGCAGGCCCGAAGACAGGCGCTGCATGGAAGTTGCCAAAGAACCACCCGACAAGCTCAGATTACGTTGCGAGTTCAACGAAACAACGTTGGTATTGATGGTCATTGCCATTTTTTATTCCCCTTCAAAAATCTTTTGTCTGCATGCATACAGACCGATGCAAGGGTATGAAAGTAAAAACACCTCCACCCCTTATCTATCAAGCGTCTTAAGCTATGTAATTTAAGTATTAGCGGGTTTAGCGCAGCAGACTCAGCACGTTCTGTGGCAGCTGGTTGGCCTGTGCCACCATGGCGGTGCCGGCCTGCTGCAGAATTTGCGAGCGGCTCAGGTTGGCCGTTTCGGTGGCAAAGTCCGCATCCACAATGCGGCCACGGGCTGCAGAGATGTTTTCGTTTTGAATGTCGATGTTCTCCACCGTCTTTTCAAAACGGGTTTGCAGCGCCCCCAAGTCACCACGGGCAGCATTCACTTGGTCGATGGCGGAATCCAGCTTTTGAATGGCTTCCCACGCTCCCGCCTGGGTGGTCACACTCAGAGTGTCCAAACCTTTTTGCACCTTGGCTTCCGAGACTTGAACGCCCAGGCTGCCGGACATAAACTCATCCACCTTACCCAGAATTTCGTTTTGGGCAGCCTTCAGATCCTCTGCCGTGCTGTTGGCTCCAAGGGTAATGCTGGATGTGATATTTGCACCACCAGCAGCAGTGATTGCGGTGTTTAAGTCTGTCAGGTCAATCGCGGTCGTCGCATCGGTTTGCGACAGGATAGTGTCCAGCTCGGCGTACACAGCATCACGGTTGCTAACACCATTGGCCAGCACCGAGGTTTCCAGCACCGATTTGAAAGCGGCTGCGGCTTTTTGCAGATCATCCACCTTGGCGGGATCGACTTCCCAAGCGTAAGTACCGGCGAGATCTGTATCCACCAAGCTGCTCTCTACTGCACTTTTGAACGCGCCAAAAGCAGCGGCAAACTCTGCACTCCCGGCATTGGCGGCAAGCGCCGCCTCCACATCATCCAATGCAGCATTGGCGTCGAAAGCTGGACTTGCGGCAGTCAAGTCATCTAGCAATCCTTCAAAAGCCGCCGCATCACCGCTCTCCAGCGCCTTCAACGCAGCGACTGCCGCATCATATTCCACGGTCGTCACATCCGACCCCACCGTCACCGCGGCGCCAAAACCCGTCTGCGCCGTGTTAAAGCCTTCCAACGACACCGCATCGCCCGAGGCCGAGCGCAGCTGCAGCACCTTGCCACCGTTGTCGCCATCTTCCAAAAAGGCAGTGACACCCGTATCTGCTGTCTTGGCGTTGATCGCTGCAACCACTTGGCCCATGCGCTCTGTACCGCTAGAGGCAGCAGCAATTTCGCCGAGATCAATTGCCTCTTTAGTGCCCACACGAATTTGCAAGCTTCCGGACTTGATCTCACTGTCAAAGTTGGTAATGGCAGCAGCCTGAACTTCTGCGCTCTTGCTGACACCAAACGTGGCGTTCGACAACGCATCCACCTTGGTGTTTTGCAATGCACCCACGGTGATGTTGTCGCCCGCATTGCTACCAATTTGGAAAACAGCGCCGCTGAACGAACCATCCAGCAGGTTCTTGCCGTTGAACGTAGTGGTCTTGGCCACGCGGTCCACTTCGGCCATCAACTGCGAAACTTCTGCTTGCAAGGCCTTGCGGTCATCCGCACTGTTGGTGGCGTTGGAAGACTGCACCGCCAGCTCACGGGCGCGCTGCAGCATGTCACCCACCTTACCCAGTGCGCCTTCTGCGGTTTGCGCCAGCGAAATGCCGTCGTTGGCATTGCGTGCCGCCACGGCCAAGCCCTTGGTGGTGGCATTCATACGCTCGGCAATGGCCAAGCCTGCCGCGTCGTCCTTGGCGCTGTTCACACGCAGGCCCGAAGACAGGCGCTGCATGGAAGTTGCCAAAGAACCACCCGACAAACCCAGATTACGTTGCGAGTTCAACGAAACAACGTTGGTATTAATGGTCATTGCCATTTTTTAGTTCCCCTTCAAAAAACCAAAACACCACCAAGGGCTGCCCACCGAGCCATTCACTCAGACGCATTCCCATGGTGGTTGTGCACCAGCCATGCCTGTCTTGCGCTTTGCATTTCAAAGACATGGGCGTGGACTGGATGTATGGATACAGCGCTTGCTGTGCCGGGGAGCAAGGGTTGTAGCCAGAGGTTGGCTGCACATGCAGCTTGCAAGCAAACCAGAGTTTTCTTGCAAAATCAGCCTCTAGCGCCTACCCAGCAAGCGCTATTAGCTCTTATTACTGCAGCAGACTCAGCACTTGCTGGGGCAGCTGGTTCGCCTGTGCCACCATGGCGGTGCCCGCTTGCTGCAAGATCTGCGCACGGCTGAGGTTGGCGGTTTCGGTGGCGAAGTCCGCATCCACAATGCGACCACGGGCTGCAGAGATGTTCTCGTTCATGATGTCGATGTTCTCGATCGACTTCTCAAAACGGGTCTGCAGTGCACCCAGATCCGCGCGGGCAGAGTTCACCTGGTCAATCGCGTTGTCAATCGATTTCAGCGCCTTCCAGGCATCGGCCTGTGTCGTCACGCTCAGTTCGTCAATGCCAGTTTGGTTGGCTTTGACTGCAGCAGTTGCTGCAGCGTCATCCACATCAGCAGCCGCAGTGCCAGCGTCAATCACCGTCTGTGTTTCAGCGGCACCACCTGTACCCTTCACAGCATCAAATTCAGTCTGAATGGCTGCCAACGTAGATGCCGCATCCGCAGTTGCTGTAGCAGCCGTACCAGCCCCTACACCTGCCAATCCTGTGACTTGGGCGTGGAAGCCAGTCAGCGTGACGTCTTGCACGTCACCATTGGCATCCAGCTTCTCGGACATCAGCCGAATTTGGTACTGCGCGGGGTTGTTGGCATCCGCTTCCAGGAAGGCGGTCACGCCTGTATCCGCGGTTTTGGCATTGATGGCTGCAACCACCTGACCCAAACGCTCTTGTGCGCTGGAAGCAGCAGCAAAACCATCCAACTTGATGCCATTGACCTGCAAGTCGCCAGCTTCGACCTCAACAGCGTAGCCAAACACATCCTCCGCAGGAGTACCTGTAGTTGTCAGTTTGAAAGTGTCAGCATCCAAGCTACCGAACGTACGCTCGCCATAGCTGATGCTCGACAGGCTCGATGCCTTGGCATTGGTGATCGCACCCACCGTGATGTTGTCGCCTGCACTGGCGCCAATCTGGAACACGCCTCCGGCAAAGGAACCATCCAGAATTTTCTGGCCATTGAACGACGATGTCTTGGCGATGCGGTCAATTTCCGAGGTCAGTTGGCCCACTTCGGCCTGCAGCGCCTTACGGTCTGCCTCGCTGTTGGTCGCGTTAGAGGCTTGCACGGCCAACTCACGCATGCGCTGCAGCATGTCGCCCACCTTGCCCAAGGCGCCTTCTGCGGTCTGCGCCAGCGAGATGCCGTCGTTGGCGTTACGCGCAGCCACGGCCAAACCCTTGGATTGGGCATTCATGCGCTCGGCAATGGCCAGACCTGCTGCATCGTCCTTGGCGCTGTTCACGCGCAGGCCCGAAGACAAACGTTGCATGGAAGTGGACAACGAACCGCCCGACAAGCCCAGGTTACGTTGTGCGTTCAGCGATACGACGTTGGTGTTGATGGTCATGGCCATGGCTCAAATCCTTTGCAAGACTTCAAAAATCTGTGTGTGGTGTGTGGAACGCTTTGTTGCGCCCTTTGAACCATTTATCGGAACCATTTATCAGAACTTTAGAGGTTTCACGCATTTTTTTGGAGCACCGACATATTTCATCGTCCTGCCGACCTTCCCAGTTCAGCATCCAACACCTAACCCGTCGCCTCACTGTCTAGAAGGCATAAAAAAGGCCAACCTCGCAAGAGGTCGGCCTATCAAACACACTAGATACAAGACGGTACACGCCATGGTGTGCACGGTCAGGGAGCTTGCTATTAACGCAGCAGGCTCAACACGTTCTGGGGCAGCTGGTTGGCCTGCGCCACCATGGCGGTGCCTGCCTGCTGCAGAATTTGCGAGCGGCTCAGGTTGGCCGTTTCGGTGGCAAAGTCCGCATCCACAATGCGGCCACGGGCGGCAGAGATGTTTTCGTTCTGAATGTCGATGTTCTCCACCGTCTTTTCAAAACGTGTCTGCAACGCACCCAAGTCACCACGGGCAGCATTCACCTGATCAATCGCCGAGTCCAGTTGCTTGATAGCTTCCCAAGCACCGGCTTGGGTTTCCACGCTCAGCTCATCAAGACCCGTTTTCTTTTGCGCGTCTGCTGTCTGCACGCCCAAGCCGCCAGACATGTAGGCATCCACTTGGCTGATGATCGTCTGGCGAATTGCTGCAAGTTGCTCAGCTGTTGCGCCCGCTGCCACAGTGGCAGGTGTAACTTGCTGCGCCGCTGCAGCACCCGCCGCCGCTAATGCGGTATTTAATGCTCCAATGCCTGCCGTGTCAGTAGTCGACAGAGCGGCGTCCAGCTTCGAATACACAGCATCGCGGTTAGTTTTGGACTCAACTGCCACCGCATCTGCAAAGCCTGCCTGCAGTGCGTCAACCGCTTCGCGCACTTTAGCCTCACCACCAGCAAGGAACCCTGCGCCATCCGTGTTAGCCGCAACCACTGCCTTGAAAGCATCTTTAGCAGCAGTCCAAGCAGCGCCACCGCTCGCAGCCAACGATCCAAAAGCGGCATCGCCAACAGTCATTGCAGTTGTATACGCCGCACTTTTCACGGATGCATAGAGCGCTGCCGAATCTTGACCAACCAAACCTTTCAAGGTTGATTGCGCCGCACCCGCTGCCGCACCTGCTGCCGTCGCCAAGCCAACTTTGATATCACTGCCGATGCCCGTTGCAGCCTGCGAGAAGCCGCGCATAGAAACTGCATCCCCGGAGTCCGAGCGCAGTTGCACGGTGTATTCACCGTTGTCGCCACCCTCCAAGAAAGCGGTCACGCCGGTGTCTGCAGTTTTGGCGTTGATCGCGGCAACCACCTGGCCCAGACGCTCTTGCGCAGAGCTGGCTTTATCAATCGCCCCCAGTTTTACGGCCTCCTTAGTACCTACTTGGATAGACAGTTCGTCGGCTTTAATTTCCGAGGCATAGCTCACCATGTCGGCAGATTTCACGGTTTGCTCGGAAGTACCAAATGCCACCGAAGACAGCGAATCAATCTTCGTGTTTTGCAAAGCACCCACGGTAATGTTGTCACCAGCGCCTGCCCCCACCTGAAACACGCCACCGCTGAAAGAGCCATCCAGCAACTTGCGGCCGTTGAACGTGGTGGTTTTGGCCACACGGTCCACTTCCGACATCAGCTGGCTCACTTCTGCCTGCAGGGCCTTGCGGTCCGTGTCACTGTTGGTGGCATTGGAGGCTTGCACCGCCAATTCACGCGCACGCTGCAGCATGTCACCCACTTTGCCCAACGCGCCTTCTGCAGTTTGCGCCAGCGAAATGCCATCGTTGGCATTGCGCGCCGCTACAGCCAAACCCTTGGTCTGTGCGTTCATGCGCTCGGCAATCGCCAAGCCGGCCGCGTCGTCCTTGGCACTGTTCACACGCAGACCCGAAGACAAGCGCTGCATGGAACTGGCCAACGAACCACCCGACAAACCCAGGTTGCGCTGCGCATTCAAAGACACCACATTGGTATTAATGGTCATTGCCATTTTGTATTCCCCTTCAAAAAACCCTTAACCTGTGCGCCGAGATAGACACGAATGGCCTGGCAAAACCCACAGGAACTTATAAAAGAAGAGCAGCCTGCGCAGTAAAAACAAGCATTTCAAACACAAACTACTCTTAATCCTTTATTTGATAAGCGCCAAAAGCTCTTTTTATTGAAGCAGGCTCAGCACTTGCTGGGGCAGCTGGTTGGCCTGCGCCACCATCGCTGTACCCGCTTGCTGCAGGATCTGCGCACGGCTGAGGTTCGCGGTTTCGGAGGCAAAGTCCGCATCTACGATGCGGCCACGGGCAGCAGAAATGTTCTCATTCATGATGTCGATGTTCTCGATCGACTTCTCAAAGCGGGTCTGCAGTGCACCCAGATCCGCACGCGCCGAGTTCACCTGGTCAATCGCGCTGTCGATGGATTTCAGCGCTTCCCAAGCGCCTGCCTGAGTGCCGATGTCCAGCGCATCCATGCCTTTGTGGGCAGTGACTTGGGAGGTTTTGATACCAAAGCCAGACTCCAGCTGGTAGTTGGCATCTGCAACGGCCAAGTCTTTGGCTGCCTTCAATTGCTCCGCAGTGGCTGTGGCGCCCAATGTCGGGGCAGCAATCGCAGTCATGCCTGCCGCAGACAAAGAGGTATTCAAATCACCGAGTGCTGTATCAAACGCTGTACCGCCTGCAGCGTTCTGAACGGCGGTGAAGTTGGTTTGAACCGTTGCCAGATTAATAGTTTGCTGCTGCGGCATTGCGTTGGCCAACGCATCCTTCATAGCCGTCAAACCCGCATGAATCGCAGCGACTGCAGCGGCAGGCAAAGCGGGAGATTCTGTACCGTCTGCCCACTCTGTGGCATCTGCATAAGTTGCTGCATCGGCATTGGCAGTAGTGCGCCCATTGTTCGTGACCACGGCTTGCAAGGCACTGACAGCAGCATCTCTCGTGCCGTCAGCCAGCCCCGTAAAAGCCAGAGCGCCAGCATCTGCAGCAGTAACAATCGCTTTTACCTCCGCAACAGTGATGGTCGTTGCCGTGGCCGCTGCGTTGTCAGAAGCCAAGCCTGTTTTTGCCAGTAATGCATCAATACTAGCTACCACGTTTTTGTAGGCAGTATCCATCGCAGAAGAGAGGCCGACGCTGGTATTACGCCCCACTCCTGTAGTTGCCTCCGTAAAACCATTCAGCGACACACCCTTGCCCGATTCCGAGCGCAGCTCCACGGTGTAATCACCTTCCACATCACCCGCCACCAAGAAAGCGGTCACGCCGGTATCAGCGGTCTTGGCGTTGATGGCAGACACCACCTGGCCCAGACGCTCTTGGCCCGAGCTGGCTTCCGCGATAGGGCCCAGGTTGATGGCTGCATCCGAACCCACACGGATGCTCAAGGTGTTCGTGGCAATAGCATCCAGATTGGTAATACTGGAAGCCTTCACGGTGGCGGTCACATTGCTGCCATAAGTGACGTTCGACAGTGCCGAGGCTTTGGCATTGGTGATGCCACCCACGGTAATGTTGTCACCTGCGCCAGCGCCCACTTGGAACACGCCGCCCGCAAAGCTGCCATCCAGAATCTTGGTGCCATTGAAGGTGGTAGTTTTCGCCACACGGTCAATTTCAGAGCGCAACTGGCTCACTTCAGCCTGCAGCGCCTTGCGATCGTTGTAGCTGTTGGTGGCGTTGGAAGACTGTACGGCCAGCTCACGCATGCGCTGCAGCATGTCACCCATCTTGCCCAAGGCTCCTTCAGCGGTTTGTGCCAGCGAAATGCCGTCGTTGGCATTGCGCGCGGCCACAGCCAAACCCTTTGCTTGAGCATTCATACGCTCGGCGATGGCCAGGCCTGCGGCGTCGTCCTTGGCGCTGTTGACACGTAAGCCCGATGACAGGCGCTGCATGGAGCTGCTTAAAGAATTACCGGAAAGCCCCAAATTGCGCTGGGCATTGAGGGACACGATGTTCGTGTTGATGGTCATGGCCATGGTCTGCTCCTAAGAAGGTGGACTCGTACAGTTGCTAACCCATGGCCGGGCTTGCAACCTTGCTTGATCTCCGTCCTTCACGTTTTCGGAATACCCCGGTTCCTCTTAAGGAAGAGGGGGATAAGCGGCAGCTGTCTGCAAAAAATCCGACAAACGGCGCGCCGAACCCAAGGAAAGCAGTGAGATAGCCTACTTTCCCACCTTTATTTCCTTTAGTGCACCAGGAGCACACATAGAAGAATTGGCCCCATCGCTAGCGTTGCCTGTCGTACACCTCTATGCCCATGGTTTATGTGAGCGATGCAAGCAACTCGCTTTTTCTGAAGGAAACGAAGCAATGGCCGCAACTATCAATACGAATATCGCCTCCATCAACGCGCAGCGAAACCTGTCGTTGTCGGGTCAGTCTTTGAACACCACCATGCAACGCCTGTCATCGGGCTTACGTGTCAACAGCGCCAAGGACGACGCCGCAGGCCTGGCCATCGCCGAGCGCATGAACACCCAGGTCAAGGGTTTGACTGTGGCCGCGCGCAATGCCAACGATGGCATTTCGCTGGCGCAAACCGCAGAAGGTGCACTAGGCAAAGTAGGCGATATGCTGCAACGCATGCGTGAGCTGGCCGTACAAGCATCGAACGCCACCAACAGCGCCAGCGACCGCAAGGCCCTGCAAGCCGAAGTGAAGCAGCTTTCCTCGGAAATTGACCGCGTGGCCAAACAAACCAATTTCAACGGTCAAAAAATTCTGGATGGCTCTTTTGCAGGCGCCGTCTTCCAAGTGGGCGCCAACTCTGGCGACAACGTGACGTTGGGCGCACTGGCCGACACGCGTGCCAGCATGGTATCGAACGTCAGCTATTCCAAGCACACCGTCGAGTTCGACACCAAGGACACCCCTCCCACCATGGCTATCGCCAACGCCGATCAAGCCATTCCAGCTGACGCGCTGTCGATCACCGTGGGCGAGTTCACCACCAGCTTGGAAGGCATTGACCCCGCCAACAGCAGCCTGGAGCGCCTGGGCCAAGTCATTACCGCCATCAATAACAAGACTGCAGATACTGGTGTGACCGCTTACATGACCTTGAAGGAAGGTACGCAGGAATACAGCATTGCGTTCATGTCCAGCAAGTTGGACGAAAACAATGAGCCCTTGGCCGTGACATTCAATGGCTTTTCCACCACCACAACAGGTCTGGGAACTCCACCTGTACGCACAGCCATATCTACAGCAGCAGGTAGTACATCCGCCGTTTTGACTGCTGCCACCCCAACCGCAGCCACAGGTCAATGGGATCCTGCTGTAGTGCCTCCAGCAGCAGGGGCTGCTATTACAAAAGCAAATGAATTCGACGCTGCTTTGGCGGCATTTTTCAATGATCCGGCAAACAGCCAATTGAGCGGGAGTGCTTGGAGTGCACTCAAAGCAGACTACGACACCAAGATTGCCGCTGCCCGCGGAGGATCAACAGCTGCTGACTGGGATGCTGCATCAGCTGCCGCGAATGCACTACAAACAGCAATTAATGGCCAGGTCACAGCCTTCAACGGCACTGTAACTACACTTAATAATGCGCTGGCCGCCAAGACAGCCAACGCAGGGTATGAAACCGACCTCGCCAAGGCCAACGCTTACGCGACTGCTTTGGGTGGCACGACCACGCACACCGAGCTAAAGACTGCACTGGCCGAAATTACCACGTTGGAAAAAGCCGCGGGCCTGCCAGAAAGCATGAATATCACGGCAGAGCATGCCCAATTGAACGAGCGTGGCGTGGACAGCATTGACGTCACCACCCAAGAAGGCGCCTGGATTGCCCTGAAAAAGATTGACAGCGCGGTTGACCAAATCAACGGTGCACGCGCCACACTAGGTGCCATGCAGACCCGCTTTGAAAACGCCGTGAACAATATCGACATTCAGGTAGAAAACCTGTCTGCTGCACGTGGGCGCATCATGGATGCCGACTTCGCCGTAGAAACCGCGAACCTGAGTCGCACACAGATTCTGCAGCAAGCGGGTACTGCCATGGTGGCGCAGGCCAACCAGATTCCACAGAACGTGCTGCAGTTGCTGCAAAGCTAAACGGTTTCTGCACAAGTTTTCCCTTCAGAATTTCCACTGGATGCCGATAAAGCCTCCAGTGGTTTTTTTGCTTGTGCCTCACGGTATGGACGGGCTGCTTCGCAGCTTTACCTACATCAACCAGCTAATGCAAAAACTGCTAAGCCACAAACAAGACGGCTTTTTACGCACCATTCCTGCGCTTGGCTTTGTTTAGGTTCTGACACAATTTCCCCATGCTTGTCCTTATTGGTTACATCATCGCCTTCGGTTGCGTCTTTGGTGTTTACGCCCTTCACGGCGGAAACATGAGCGTACTTGGCAAAGCCCTCCCGTTTGAAATGGCCACCATTGGCGGCTCTGCGATTGGCGCGTTCATCGTGACCAACCCGCCCAAGGTACTCAAAGCCACGGTTTCGGCCCTGGCAGGCGTGCTCAAAAGCTCCAAGCACAACAAAGCACGCTTCATGAGCTTGCTGGCACTGTTGTATGACGTGCTGCAAAAAGCCCGCAAAGAGGGCTTGATGGCGATTGAAATGGATGTGGAAGAGCCAGAGAACTCAGAAATTTTCCAAAAATACCCCGAGCTGCTGGCCGATCAGCACTTGGTGGAATTCATTACCGACTATCTGCGCATGATGGTTTCGGGCAACTTGAATTCACACGAGATTGAAACGCTGATGGACAACGAAATCGATGCCCATCACCAGGAAGAGCACCGCGTCGTCGTGGCCCTGCAGCGCTTGGCAGGTGCGTTGCCTGCTTTCGGTATTGTGGCGGCGGTGTTGGGGGTGGTGAACACCATGGGCTCTGTCGGCCAGCCTCCTTCAGTGCTGGGCGGCATGATTGCCTCAGCGCTGGTCGGTACGTTTTTGGGTATTTTGCTGGCCTACGCGCTGGTGGAACCTTTGGCCGGTCTGATTGAGCAACGCCAGCAAGACGGCGCCAAAGAGTTTGAATGCATCAAGTGCACCTTGATTGCCAGCATGCAAGGCTACAACCCACCTACGGCGATTGAGTTTGGCCGCAAGGTGCTGTATTCGACGGAGCGCCCCGGCTTCTTGGAGCTGGAAGAGCACGTCAAGAGGAAGTAAGCCATGCCGCCCCCCAACGCTCCCGGCGGCGCACAAGCCGGAGCAGCCAACGAAAAAAAGCTGCAGCCCATCATCATCAAACGCGTCAAAAAGGGGGACCACGGTCACCACGGCGGCGCGTGGAAGATTGCATATGCCGACTTTATGACGGCGATGATGGCTTTCTTTTTGCTGATGTGGCTGCTGGGCTCTACCTCCAAGGGTGATTTACAAGGCATTGCGGCGTACTTCAACTCGCCGTTGAAAGTGGCCATGAACGGTGGCGATGGCTCAGGCAATAGCTCCAGCATCATTCCCGGCGGTGGCACGGATTTGGCAAGGATTCATGGCCAGGTCAAACGCTCCGAGGCCGACTCCAACGACCAAAGCCGCCAGAGCCTGCGCCACCAGCGTGCCCAGCAAGATGCTCAGCGCATCAAAGCACTGCGCGCCAAGATTGACGCCATGATCTCCAGCAACGCCACGCTCAACGAATACAAGTCGCAGATCCGCATGGATGTGACGCCCGATGGCCTGCAAATTCAGATCGTGGACGAGCAAAACCGCCCCATGTTTGACATTGGCAGCGCCATCGTCAAACCCTATATGCGCGATATCTTGCGCGAGGTGGGCTCCGCCCTGGGTGGTGTGGAAAACCGCATCAGCCTGGCTGGCCACACCGACGCCGCGCCTTATGGCACGGGTGAAAAAGGCTATAGCAACTGGGAACTTTCTACCGACCGGGCCAACGCCTCGCGGCGCGAGTTGGTGGTGGCCGGTATGCCCAACGACAAATTGGCGCGCGTAGTCGGTCTGGCGGCCAGCGATTTGCTCCACCCAGACGACCCACGCGCGCCGCAAAACCGGCGCATCACGATCACCGTGCTGACGCATGAGGCCGAAGAGCGCTTGCTGGGCAAGCAAGCACCTTCGGCGCAACAAGACAACAAATTGGAATCGGAAAATATGGAAAAGCAGGACAACTCCCCCCCTGCACGCCAAACTCCGTGACAATTTGTGAAATCGGACGGAACCTGCGCCTTGGCAACGGTTTCATTCAAGAGCTTATTTGACCGAAAGGGTCCTCCGTGGCTACCAATGCCCTTCGCTTTTTGATCGTTGACGACTTCTCCACCATGCGCCGCATCGTGCGTAATTTGCTGAAGGAAAGCGGCTTTACTGAGGCCGATGAGGCCGAAGACGGTGTGGCTGCGCTGCACAAGCTGCGCAACAGCAAGTTCGACTTTGTCGTGACCGACATCAACATGCCCAACATGAACGGCTTCCAGCTGCTGACAGAAATCAAGGCAGACGAGAAGCTCAAACACCTGCCGGTGCTGATGGTGACCGCCGAAGCCCGCAAGGAAGACATCGTGGCTGCCGCCCAGGGGGGCGCGGCCGGTTACATCGTCAAGCCTTTTACCAAGGCCACGCTGGAAGAAAAGGTCAATCTGATCTTGAAGAAGGTTGGCCTGAGTTAAACCCATGGACCAAGCAACGCCTCACAGCGACGCATCGCCCTGCGCTTTTGACCAGGGCAATGTCCACAACAAAATCGGCATGCTCACGCGGCAGCTGCATGATTCCCTGCGCGAGCTGGGTTATGCAGACCGCTTGCGTGGCGCCACCGAAGAGTTGCCGGATGCGCAAAACCGCCTTTCGTACATTGCGCGTTTGACGGGCGAAGCTGCAGAGAAGGTGCTGACTTTGGTGGATGACGCCAAGGACCGGCAGACCGACATCGTGGCGCAGACCAAAAAAATG
Organism: Comamonas sp. UBA7840; assembly: GCF_002501455.1. Lineage (NCBI taxonomy): Bacteria > Pseudomonadati > Pseudomonadota > Betaproteobacteria > Burkholderiales > Comamonadaceae > Comamonas > Comamonas sp. UBA7840. The sequence goes on from NZ_DLTI01000016.1 coordinate 41,816, forward strand.
CGCCAAGCGATGATTGCCGACCCCGTGGCAGCGGTGGCCAAGGGCCACATCATGAATTACCTGGAAGACATGGAAAAAGCCACGGAAATCGTGGACAACCAGTTGACCGACATCATGATGGCCCAGGACTTCCATGACCTGACCGGACAAGTGATTGCCAAGGTCGTGCGTCTGGCCGGTGATCTGGAAAACCAGCTGGTGGAGCTGCTGCTGCAAACGGCACCGCAAGTGGCAGGCAGCAGCACGCAACTGGATGAGGGCGAGGTACTGGCCGCGGCCGCCATGGCCACGGGCCAGGTCGCCACCAACCAGGCCGATGATCTGTGGGCTGCGGCTTTGGCCGAGGCCGCACCAGCACCTGCGGCACCAGCCCCTGTTGCCGAAGCGCCCGCAGCACACCCCAAACTGCAAGGGCCGGTGGTGGACCCCAGCGCCCACGACGTGGTGACCTCGCAATCGCAAGTGGATGATTTGCTGGCCAGTCTGGGCTTCTAGCCCTAGCTATACAAAAAAGAGCTGTTGGCGCTCTTCTTTATTAGGATTCAAGGCTGTTTACAGCCAAAACCCTTGTAAGAAGAGCGCAACAAGCTCTTATTTTCAGAGCAATCACCCACCGCGTTAGCAGATTGCTTGGCAGCCGCCAGCCCAGCGGGCGCTGAAATAGCACCCCCTGTGGCGCGCTTTTCCAGCTTTAGCAATTTGGCGGCTTGCGGACAATGGCATGAGACCCCTCTCTCATGCCACCATGGAATCGAGCCAAGACAAATCCCTACCAGCAACCGAAAGGAAGCTACAGAAAACCCGCAAGGACGGGCAGACATCGCGTTCGCGCGATCTCGGCCACCTGGCGGTGTTGGGCATGGGCTCGTTGATGGTGATCATGGGCGGCCCCACCCTGATGCAGCATTTGCGCATTGCCATGAGCAAGCAGATGTCCTTCAGCGCGGACACGGTGCTGGTGCCGCAATTGATGCTGGAGCGGCTGGTGGATATGGCCGTGGTGGGCATTCTGGGCTGCGTGATTTTTGCCCTGGCCATCAACGCGGTCTCCATCATCACGACGCTGATGTCCGGCGGCTGGATCTACAGCCTCAAGCCCATCATGCCGCAGTTCAAGCGCATCAACCCCATCTCGGGTCTGGGCAACGTTTTCTCCAAGCAGCAGATGGTGACCGCCCTCAAGAACGTGGCGCTGATGTTGATTTTGGCCACCGTGGGCTGGTTCCATATCAAGTCGGGCATCGTGGAGCTGGCCAGCATTCCGGCACTGGGCGGCCAAGCGGCTTTGGGCCAGGTGGGTGACTGGATCATCAGCGGCCTGATCATGCTGCTGGTGGTGGTGTTTGCGGTAGCCATGATTGATGTGCCATTGCAAAAAGTGCTGTTCCTGCAGCGCTTGAAGATGAGCCACCAAGAGGTCAAGCAAGAACACAAAGAGTCCGAGGGCAGCCCCGAACTCAAAGGCAAGATCCGCCAAAAGCAGCGCGAAATTTCCCAGCGCGCCAGCATTTCTGCCGTGCCCAAGGCAGATTTTGTGGTGACCAACCCCACCCACTACTCCGTGGCCTTGCGCTATGACGAAGCCACCATGGCTGCGCCGCAGGTGGTGGCCATGGGTGCCGATTTGGTAGCGCTCAAGATTCGCGAAGTGGCCAAGGCGCACAGCATTCCGGTGCTGGAGTCGCCCATGCTGGCCCGCGCACTGTACGCCCACGCAGAGATTGACCAGTCCATTCCTTCCACGCTGTACACCGCCGTGGCACAGATTTTGGCCTATGTATACCGCCTCAAAGCCTCCATGCGCGGCGAGGCACCTGCACCTGGTGAGCTGCCTCAGCCCCACGTGCCCCCAGAACTTGATCCGCACACTAAGCGTGCTGCGGCTGCAAAGCCTTAAGCGTTAGAAAGCACTGCCACCATGAACACCGCCTTGTTCAAAAACCTGCAAACCTGGAGCACCAAGAACGGCTTGGCATTCCAGGGCTTGGCTGCGCCTATTTTGGTGATTGCCATTCTGGCGCTGATGGTGCTGCCCATGCCGCCATGGATGCTGGACACCTTCTTTACGCTGAACATTGCCACCGCCTTGATGGTGATGATGATTGCTGCGTACATGGTGCGCCCGCTGGACTTCTCGGCCTTCCCCTCGGTGCTGCTGCTTACCACGCTGATGCGCCTGTCGCTGAACGTGGCATCCACCCGCGTGGTGCTGCTGGAAGGGCACACCGGCCCCGGCGCTGCGGGCGCGGTGATTGAATCCTTTGGCCACTTCCTGATTGGCGGCAACTTTGCTGTGGGCCTGATCGTGTTTGCGATTTTGGTGGTGATTAACTTTGTGGTGATTACCAAGGGCGCCGAGCGTATTGCGGAAGTGTCGGCACGCTTTACCCTGGACGCCATGCCCGGCAAGCAAATGGCCGTGGATGCGGACTTGAACGCGGGCCTGATTGACGAAGCAGAAGCCAAGCGCCGCCGTGCCGAAGTGCAAGAAGAAGCGAACTTCTTTGGCTCGATGGACGGCGCCTCCAAATTTGTGCGCGGCGACGCGATGGCCGGCATTTTGATTTTGATCATCACCATCGTCGGTGGTTTTATCATCGGCATGGCACAGCACGGCCTGAGTGCAGGTGACGCCGCCAACAGCTACGTCTTGCTGGCCGTTGGTGATGCGCTGGTGGCCCAGATTCCTGCCCTGCTGATCTCGGTGGCATCCGCCATGGTGATCTCGCGCGTAGGCAAAGACAACAACACCGGCAAGCAAATTTCCAACCAGATGATGGCCTCGCCCCGCGCGCTGGCCATTACCTCGGCCATCTTGATCATGCTGGGCCTGATCCCCAACATGCCCCACACCGTGTTCTTGGCGATGGGCGCTTTATTTGGCTACGGCGCATGGACGGTGTACCGCAAGACCCAAAAGCAGGCAGAGCAAGGCAAGGCAGGCACGACCGAAGCTCCCACGCCCGGCGCACTGGCTGCGCCGCAGCAAGACACCGAAGCCACCTGGGACGACCTGCAGCCTGTGGACTTGCTGGGCCTGGAGCTGGGTTACCGCCTGATTGCACTGGTCGACAAAAAGCGCCAGGGCGACTTGCTCACCCGCATCAAGGGCGTGCGCCGCAAGTTTGCGCAGGAAGTGGGCTTTTTGCCCCCCGCCGTGCATGTGCGTGACAACCTGGAGCTCAAGCCCAGCGCCTATCGCCTGACGCTGCGCGGCGTGATGGTGGGCGAAGGCGAAGCCTTCCCTGGCATGTACCTGGCGATCAACCCCGGTGGCATCACCACGCCGCTGATTGGCACACCCACGACCGACCCTGCCTTTGGCCTGCCCGCGCACTGGATCGACGAGCGCCAAAAGGAAGCGGCACAAATGGCTGGTTTTACCGTCGTTGATTCGGAAACTGTGATGGCGACACATTTGTCACACTTGATGCAAATGCATGCTGCCAAGCTGTTGAGCCGTAACGAGGTGCAACAACTGGTGGAGCACGTGGCGAAAACCGCGCCCAAGTTGATCGAAGAAGTTATTCCCAAAATGGTGTCCATCACTGCGTTCCAGAAAGTACTCCAGCTGTTGCTGGAGGATGCTGTGCACATCCGTGACATTCGCACCATCATCGAGACACTGGCCGAGCACGCCACACAGACCCAAGACCCCGTAGAGCTGGCCCGCCGCGTGCGCATTGCACTGGCACCTGCCATCGTGCAGCAGATCTACGGCCCCACCCGTGAGTTGAATGTGATTGCGATTGAACCCGGCCTGGAGCGCCTGCTGGTGCAAGCCCTGGCCAACCCCCAAGCGCCCTCCTTAGACCCCGGTGTGGCAGACCTGCTGACCCAACGCGCGGCCGAAGTCGCCAACAAGCAAGAAGAGCTGGGCCTGCCCGCTTGCTTGCTGGTGCCGGACGCCATTCGCAACGCCATCGCACGCCTGGTGCGCCGTGTGGCTCCGCGTCTCCAAGTGCTGGCGCACAGCGAGATCCCCGAGACCCACACCATCCGCATCGGCCCCATTCTTAAAGGTGCAAACGCATGAACATCCAACGCTTCATAGCCCCCACTGCCCGTGAGGCCCTGGACAAGGCGCGTGCCGTTTTCGGTGACCACACCCTGATTTTGTCCAATCGCCCTACGCCCGGCGGCGTAGAAGTCATGGCCACCGCAGAAGATGCACTGGGCCAGCTGGACCAAGGCAGCCAGACCAGCCCCGGCCTGATGGCCGCCATCCAGGCGCGCGAAGCGGATGAAACCCGTGCGCCCAAGCAAGCCCCCAAGGCGCCTTTGCGCATGGATGCGCTGCTGCAGTCCAAGCCCGTGGTCAAGGCCAATCCACGCCAAAGCGTGGCAGAGGACACCGAGCAACTGGCCATGAGCACCCTGTCTTTCCAGGACTATGTGCGCGAGCGCATGCTGCGCCGCCGCAATGAAGAGATGAGCGGCGAAGTCGCCCCGCAAGCCATGCCCACGTTTGCACGCAAAAACCGTCTGGACGCCGTGCGTGACAACGCGCCGCTGCCCAAGGCGCCTTCCGTGATCAAGCACAACCCGCTGCGTGGCTTGGCCGTGGAGCTGCCCACAGAGCAGCCCCGCAAGACGGCGATGGCGGCACCGGCAGCCACGCCTGCCTTGCTGAACGAGCTGCAATCCGTCAAGGAGCTGATTGAAGAGCGCTTCAACACCCTGACCTGGATGAACCAGACCCGCGCCAATCCGCTGCACAGCAACCTGATGCTCAAGCTGATTCGCTCCGGCTACTCGCCCGCCCTGTCGCGCACCATCATGGAACGCCTGCCGCAAGACGCCGGCCCTGCCGAGGCCATGAAGTGGCTGGTCAAGGTGCTGGAGCGCAATCTGCGCACCGACAGCGCCGATGCGCCGATCTGGGACAAGGGCGGTGTGTTTGCGCTGGTGGGCTCCACCGGTGTGGGTAAAACCACCACCGCCGCCAAGCTGGCTGCGCTGTGCGCGGCCAAGCACGGCCCCAACAGCGTGGGCCTGATTACCCTGGACACCTACCGCGTCGGCGGCCACGAGCAGCTGCGAGCCTATGGTCGCATGCTGGGCGTGGTGGCCCACCTGGCACACGACAAGGCCGCGCTGCAAGATTTGCTGGGCCTGCTGGCGGGCAAAAAAATGGTCATCATCGACACCACCGGTGTGGCGCCGCGCGACCCGCGCAAGGACGACATTCTGGAAGTGCTGGACCTGCCAGGCATTGAGCGCTTGCTGGTGGCCAACGCCGGCGCGCACGGCGACACGCTGGACGAGGCCCTGGCGGCCTTCAAGCGCGTGGGCTGCAAACAAGCCATCCTCTCCAAGGTGGATGAGGCCGTCAAACTGGCCCCGGCCCTGGACGCGCTGATTCGCCACCAGCTGGTGCTGCGCGGCATCACCAATGGCCAGCGCGTGCCGGAAGATTTTGCCCGCGCCCATGCCAACGAGTTGGTTGCCACCTCCATGCGGGCGCACACCAAATCCGCGTTTGACCCTTCCACGCTGGACATGGACTTTTACTTCACCGAATCCTCGTCGGGCACAGCCCACGGAGCGCTGCATGCTTGAGAACGCATGGCACCAAGGAACAGGCTTGCACTGGCAAGGCGCGCAGTCGTCGCTGCGTGTGCTGCCCGTGGTGCCATCGGGCGACAACGCAGACGCTACCGCCGTGTGGATGGCCTGCGCGCACCTGCAGCAGCAAGGCTACCCGGTGGTGGTCTTGGATGGCACAGAACAGGAATCCGATGCAGCCCCCGGCCTGCAAGACATGTTGCAACCGCGCCAGGGCTATGCCTTCAGTGCGCTGGCGGCAGACCTGCACAACCCACTGAGCGTGGCCACATTGCCTGCCGCACGCGGCATGGTACAGCTGCAGCACAAAGCCTCCATCACGGGCGAGCGCCCGCTGGATTTGCTCTACCGCTACGTACGCAACCATGCGCTGGTGGTGCTATGGGCACCCGCACCGCTGCTGTCTGGCATGCTGCAAGGCTGCACGCACACCCCCATTCAGCTGGTGCCTGCGCAGTCACGCAATGTGCTGAGCAGCTACCGTGCGCTCAAGCACATGTTCATCGGCTGTGGCCTGATGCCGCGCTTGGTCGCCATGCGCCCTGCCGGTTATGGCCTGGATACGGTGCTCAAGTCGCTGTCACAGTGCGCCATGCACCATTTGCATACTGAGCCCTTGTCCGAGCAGTTCGATCCCCTGCAGCCCCGCCAGCTGCAACGCTGGGCCCTACAATGTCTGGAGCATTCGGAGACTGTGTGCGCGCCCCAAGAGGCCGCCACCGCCGGATCTTCCGCCCTTTCTTCATCGTCTGCTGTGTGGAGCCATTGAGTCCATGTACACCGCCCATGGCCAGTTGGATCGCGATGCACTGATTCGCCAGCATGCCCCGCTGGTGCGTCGCATCGCACAACACATGATTGCCAAGCTCCCGCCGAACGTGGAGCTCGATGACCTGATCCAGGTTGGCATGATTGGTTTGGCCGACGCCCTGTCCCGCTTCGAATCTAGCCAAGGTGTGCAATTTGAAACCTTTGCCAGCCAGCGCATCCGCGGCGCGATGCTGGACGAGTTGCGCGACAACGACTGGATGAGCCGCAGCTCGCGCAAAGGCCAAAAAGACATCGAGCGCGCCATCCACAAGCTGGAGCAAGAGCTGGGGCGCGCGCCCAAAGAGTCCGAAATCGCCGGTGCGATGGAGCTGGAACTGGGCGAATACCAGTCCATGCTCTCCAAAGTACGCGGCACGCAGCTAATTTATCTGGAAGACATCTCCCCCGGTGAAGATGATGGCGGCAGCTTTTTGGACCGTTACGTGGCCGACGCCTCTGCCGACCCCTTCGCCATGCTGCGCGATGAGCGCATGCGTGCAGCCCTGGTCGCCGCGATTGAAAATCTGCCCGAGCGCGAGAAATACGTGATGGGCATGTACTACGAGCACGAGATGAATCTCAAGGAGATTGCCGCCGTGCTGGAAGTGACCGAGTCCCGCGTGTGCCAGCTGCACAGCCAGGCCGTGGCCCGTTTGCGCACCAAGATGCGCGCCCACTAAAGCGCCGCAGCAGGCTTTGCACCCACCATAAAAAAAGCGCCTGACAAGGCGCTTTTTTTATGAGAATATTTTTTGATAGCTGTTAGCGCTTTTCTAGACTTGCTTTCAACACAATTTCATATGAAAAGCCAAGCTATACAAGCGCCAGCGGCTATGTAATGAAAACTTGTTAGCCGCTGATGTGATACAGCCGCGCCACCGAAGCGGCATTGCCCGGCTGCTTGCTGCCGCCGTACGTGTGGCTGATGGACTGCTCGGGCATCAACGCGGCCAGTTGCTGCGCGGCAATCGCCGACACCTTGGCAATATGGCCGCGCATTTGCGTCATGCGCTCGGACATGGCTTGCATGCGTGCAATGTTTTCGGGCGTAAATTGCTCAGGGCCAAAGCGCTGCGCCAGCCCGGCAAAGGCCTGCATGCCGTCGCGCAACTGGCGAATGGCGTGTTCGGTGGATTCAGGCTGGTTTTCCAGCACCAAGGCATTGACCAAGTCGATCATGCCGTCAATTTGTTCCAGAGCTTCACGAAGTTGCATGGGGAGATCAGCTGTTGAGCGGGTTGAGACGGAGTTCGGGCGCTAGACACCAGTGAGGCCGAAGGTCGGAAGGCCAGCACCGGCGCACAGCGCCCGTAGAAAACTTAAATGCGGCTGGCGCCCAGCAGGCCTGCGGCGTCGACCAGCATCTTGTCGGCCACCACGCTGGCGTTCACTTTGAACGTGCCGTTGGCAATGGCTTCGCGGATGGCATTGACCTTGGCCATGTCCACATCCGACGAAGACTTGGAATTTTGATCCAGCGAACGCACCGAGTTCGATACGGTCACGGGTACACCTGCGGCATTCGCGCGGCTTTGCTGCACCACCTCACTGGCGGTACCGCTCTTGCTTTGCTGGGCTTGCTGTGTGGCGTTTTGCTGCAACTTGGCTGCCAGCATTTCAACGTTGGTATTTTGTCCGACCTTCATTTCCTACTCCAATTGCCCGCTCAAGGGCTCTGTAGTCTAGCTATCGACCGCCCAAGAAGGAACTTGAGGATTTTCTTTCAAAAGCTTGTATCACTGTGCAACAACGACTTCGCCTTGCTGATTGACGGTACCAATCACGGTGCGGCCATTCTCCATGCGAACGCGCACATTCTGCCCGGCCGAGCCGCTCTCCAAGGCCTTGCCCGATGAAGTCACCGCAAACCCGCTGCCTTGCACCACCACCTTCACGCCAGCGCCGGGCTTGAAAATTTCTGGCGCTTTGACCATGGTCTGGCGCAATGCCATGCCTGCGGTCAGGTTGCGCGCCGCCGTTTGTCCGACCCAGTCATCCGGCAACGCGATGATGGAATGCGGCGACTCCGCCCAGTCCACCTCAGATTGCATCGCATGCTCATGGGTCAGCACCTCTCCCATGCTGACGTTGTTCACCAGCACCCAGGCCGGGCCAAACGCCCTGATGGTCACGGGCATGAACACATTCCAGGGCTTGGCGCCTTCAACGCAACGCATACCTATGCGGGTGCGCCCCCACAGCTTGCTGCCGCTGGGCAGATAGGGCTCCACGCGCAGGCAGGGGGCCAGGTTCAAGCGCGGGTCCAGCTTTCCCACCTGCACTTCCATGCGCAGCGGCATGCTTTGCTGCGCCTCCGTTTGCGCCAGCGCACCTTGCAGCCACTGGTTGCTGATGTCTGCCAAATCTTCTGCCCAGACCGTCGAGGCACTCACGGCCACCAGCAAACCCACACCAGCGCGCACCACTGCACGCGCCATGCGCGAGGCGGTCAAAGAAAGCGGAAAAACAGAATCAACCATGACACGCACTGTAGAGAAGATGCCGCCCTGCTAAGCGCCAAAGTACGCCTGCAACCCCGCTTTCTTCGCGCTTTAGCAAAACGCCCGAATTTCCATAATCGCTGCACGCACCGAAGTCCGTCGAGGTCAGGTGCAGCCCGTTGTCGTTTTCATCTCTTGCAAGGATTCACATGCTCAACAAAATGACAAGTCGTTTGGATTTCCACAGCGATGCGCTGCTGTTGCGCGCAGAGCGCCAGCGTGTGATTTCCAGCAATATTGCCAACGCCGACACACCCGGTTACGTAGCCCGCGACTTCAATTTCGCCAAAACCCTGCAGGCGGCGCAGGGCGAAAACGGCTCCGTGCGCCAAGCCTTGCAAGCTGCCAGCACGACGCATACCCAGCATATGCCTTTGCCCACCGAAAAATTCGGCACCGATGGCAAAGGCCCTTTGGGCTATGCACTGGCATCGCAACCCAGCCTGGACAACAACACCGTAGATCTGGACCGCGAGCGCGCCAACTTTGTGGATAACGCCGTGCGCTATGAAGCCACGCTGCGCTTTCTCAATGGCCAGTCCAAAACCATGCTCAGCGCCATCACTGGCCAGTAAGTCGCACTGACACAAGGAAGTAACAGCCATGTCTATGTTTTCTATCTTCAGCGTTTCAGGCAGTGCCATCAGCGCGCAATCGCAGCGCTTGAACGTGGTGGCCTCCAACTTGGCCAACGTGGATGCCGTCGCCGGCCCCGATGGCGAGTCGTACAAGGCTCGCCAAGTCGTCTTCCAAACCCACCCCATGGGCCCCGAGGGCTCTGCAGGAGTGAAGGTCAAAGACATCACGGAAGACAACACCCCCGGCCGCCGCGTGCACAACCCTGAGCACCCGCTGGCCGATGAACAAGGCTACGTCACCCACTCCAACGTCAATGCCGTCGATGAGATGGTCAACATGATCTCGGCTTCCCGTTCGTACCAGAACAACGTGGAAGTCATGAACACCGCCAAGTCGCTGCTGCTCAAAACACTGCAGCTGGGCCAATAAGTACAGAAAGTAGGCGCACATGATTTCCGGCGTATCCAACACCACCTCGTCCGCAAACAAAGCTGGCAGCGCCACATCGGCTGCCGATATGCAGGATCAGTTTTTGACTTTGCTGGTTGCCCAGCTCAAAAACCAAGATCCCACCAGCCCCATGGACAACGCACAGATGACCTCGCAGATGGCGCAAATCAGCACCGTCAGCGGCATCGAGAAGCTCAACGACACCGTCTCCAGCGTGACCAACCAGTTCTCGTCCATGCAAATGCTGCAGGGCGCGTCCATGATTGGCCACACTGTGCTCTCCGAAGGCAACCAGCTGGGTCTGGCTGCCTCGCAAAACGAAGACGGCAGCACCCGTCTGAGCGGCACTGCAGGCTTTGACTTGGAAGGCTCTGCCGCCAATGTCACCGTCACCATCACTACCGCTTCCGGCCAGTTGGTAGACACCATGGATCTGGGCACTGCAGCCTCCGGTCGCAACTACTTTACATGGGACGGCAGCAACTACACCGGCGACAACATGGATCTGCGCTTCAAGGTCACCGCCACCAATGGCGATGCCACCGTCAAAGCCACCACCCTGTCCCCCAACGCCGTGGTTGCCACCAGCATCAGCAATGGTTCGCTCATGCTTGAGCTGGCTAATGGCAGCAGCGTTAACTACAACAGCGTCAAGGCTGTGTTCTAAATTCGTAGGAGCTAATCATGGGTTTCCATCACGGACTTTCCGGCCTGAACGCTTCCAGCAAAAACCTGGACGTCATTGGCCACAACATCGCCAACAGCAACACCGTGGGTTTCAAGAATTCCCGCGCTGAATTCAATGAAATGGTCGCCAGCGCCATGGGTGCCGCCAGCACCAACAACACCGGCATCGGTGTGAGCGTGGCCGCCGTTTCGCAACAGTTCACCCAAGGTGTGATTACCCCCAGCGCCAATGGCCTGGATATGGCGATCAATGGCGATGGCTTCTTTGTCGTGCAAACCGGCACCGGCACTGCTTACACCCGCAACGGCGCGTTCCAACTGAACAAATCCGGCGAGCTGGTCACCGTCAACGGCGATAAAGTGCAAGGCTATGCAATCAATCCGGACACTGGCGTGCGCACCAGTGTGGCACTGAGCAATTTGGTGTTCCCCACCGGCGCCCCAATTGCTGCAAAGCAAACCGATAACGTCAAAGCCACTATTAACCTGGATGCACGCGTAAACCAAGACGCTGTGCCCGCACCGGCTCGTGCAACCTATGGCACATCGCTGGAAGTGTTTGACGAACAAGGTATGGCCACGCCGTTGGCCATGTACTTTGAAAAAACTGATGGCAATACCTGGACGGTGTATGACAGCCTCAATCCAACGGATGCACCGATTGGCCAGCTGACGTTTGACTCCACCGGCAAATTGCAAGGCGTTTCCACTTATGCTGGCTTAGGAACCGACGCCAATGGCGTAGCCCCCGGAGACCCAGGCTACATCGACACCCATACCTTTAACGCACCTGCTGGCACTACTTTGACCACTGAAGTGCAAACCACCAACCCGAACAACCCCAATCCAGGCCCTTGGAATGTTTCCATCGACCTGAGCGGCGTCTCCCAACTGGGCAGCGCTTTCTCGGTGGCTCGATTGACCCAAGATGGCTACGCCTCGGGCGAGCTGACATCGGTGAACGTGGGTTCGGACGGCACCTTGATGGCCACTTACTCCAACGGCATCACCCGCCCTGAGGCACAGATTGCACTGGCCAAATTCACCAACACCCAGGGCCTGCAGCCCGATGGGAATAACAACTGGGTGGCTTCCAGCGACTCTGGCCCAGCCATCTATGGCGCGGCAGGCTCCGGCAGCTTCGGCACCATCCAGGGCAGCGCGCTGGAAGAGTCCAACGTCGACCTGACTGCCCAGCTGGTGGGCATGATGACTGCGCAGCGCGCCTACCAGGCCAACGCCCAGACCATCAAGACCCAAGACCAAATCTTCTCGACCTTGGTCAACCTGCGCTAAGCAGTGTGAACACGCGCGACTAGGAGCAATACATGGACCGCATCATCTACACCACCATGACCGGCGCCAACGCCGCTGCGCAACGGCAGGCGGTGCTTTCCAACAACTTGGCCAACGTCTCGACCACGGGTTTCCGTGCCGAGCTGAGCACCTTCCGTTCGGTGCCGCTGGAAGGCCAGGGCTCCAGCACGCGTGTCTTTGGATTGGACGCCACCTCCGGCTACCTGGAGCAAGCAGGCCCGGCCATTCAAACCGGCAAAAGCACCGACCTGATGGCGCGCGGCAACTCCTGGTTCGCCGTGCAAGGCCTGGATGGTCTGGAGGCCTACACCCGCAACGGTGCACTGGAAGTGACTGCGGACGGCCAGCTCGTCACCGCTACCGGCTTGCCCGTGCTCACCGATGGCGGTGCACCCGTGGATGTGCCCCAGAACGCCAAGATCAGCTTTGGCGGCGATGGCACGGTGGTGGCCACCCTGGATGGGCAAGACCCCATCAACATCGGTCGCCTGAAGATGGTGACCCCCAATATGGAGCAGGCCCTCAAGCGTGGCGATGATGGCCTGTTTCGCAACGCCCAAGGCGATTTGCCCGCAGACGCCAACGCCACCATGGTGGCGGGTGCTCTGGAAGGCTCCAACGTGAATGCGGTGGAAGCCATGGTCGGCATGATCGCCGCCTCGCGCCAGTTTGAACAGCAAATGAAGCTGCTGACCACCGCCGAGACCAACGACAAGACCGCCAGCCAACTGCTGAGCATGAACGGCTAAAGCCGATCACTAACGAATACGGAAGGAAACTTCACCATGATGAATTCCCTGTGGATTGCCAAGACTGGTATGTCTGCCCAGCAGACGCAGATGGACGTGGTCTCGCACAACTTGTCCAACGTCTCCACCACCGGCTACAAGCGCCAAAGCGCGGTGTTTGAAGACTTGATCTACCAGAACCTGCGCCAGGTGGGTTCCCAAGCGGACGAGCAAAACACTCTGCCCACCGGCATGCACCTGGGCCTGGGTGTGCGCACCGTGGCCACCACCCGCAATTTCACCCAAGGCACGCCCCTGGAAAGCGGCAAAGACCTGGACGTGGCCATCAGCGGCGACGGTTTCTTCCAGGTGCAAATGCCCGATGGCACCACCGCCTACACCCGTGACGGCACGTTCAGCAAGGACGCCAACGGCCAACTGGTAACCGCCGGCGGCTACCCGCTGCTGGACGGCATTACCGTGCCGCAAGACGCCACCAAACTGAGCATCAGCCGCTCGGGCGCCGTATCGGTGACGCTGCCCGGCCAGGCACAGCCCCAGCAAATCGGCCAGCTCAATACCGCCTCCTTCGTCAACGCGCCGGGTCTGGAGCCGATTGGTGAGAACCTGTACCGCGAAAGTGCGGCTTCGGGCGCCCCACAAACCGGCACCCCCGGCACCAACAATCTGGGCACAGTGATGCAGGGCTTTCTGGAATCGTCCAACGTGAACGTGGTGGAAGAGCTGGTGCAAATGATCCAGACCCAGCGTGCTTACGAGATGAACTCCAAGGCCATCTCCACCAGCGACCAGATGCTGGCCAAGCTGTCGCAGCTGTAATTTCACTTTGATAATCAGAGCAGCTAGCGATTGATTTACAAGGTTTTCAGATCCAAAACCATCTAAAACCTTTTAAACACAAGCGCAAGCAGCTCTTTTTTTGTTTTTCTCGGAGCGCTTATGTCCGCCGCCTCTCACCCCACCCACCCTGTTTTCGCGCTGGCACAGCGCGCGCCACGCCTTGTGCTGTGGGGGGCTGCCAGCTTGGTGGTCAGCGGCTGCGCCTTCAACGAGCCGCCGCCCGTAGAACTGCACGACCAAACCAAACCCCTGCCAGCCACGGCGATTGCCGTGCCACAGCCCCAAGCGCAGGCAACCGGTGGGCTGTTTCAGGCCAATCGCTACCGCCCCCCGTTTGAAAGCCGCCGCGCACGCCTGGTGGGCGACCTGGTGACCATCCAGATTGCAGAGAAGGTCACCGCCAGCCAGCAATCGTCGTCCACAGTCAACCGCGACAGCAAAATGTCTGCAGGCATTACAGACCTGCCAGGGCTGACCGGCGGCGCACTGGGCACGGCCCAAAAGCTCGGCAAGCTGGGCGTAGGCTCCAACACCGACTTTGAAGGCGGTGGCGGCACCACCAGCGCCAACACGTTCACCGGCTCTATCACGGCCACGGTGGTGGAAGTGCTGCCCAACGGTCACTTGCTGGTCACCGGCGAAAAGCAAATCGGCGTGAACCAGAACGTGGATGTGCTGCGTTTTACCGGCACGGTGGATCCCTATTTGCTGGCACCCAACAGCATCATCAGTTCCACCCAAGTGGCCAATGTGCGTGTGGAATCGCGTGGCCGCGGCCAGCAAAATTCAGCGCAGGCAATTGGCTGGTTGTCCCGTTTCTTTTTGAGCTTTATCCCTTTCTAATCCTCTCCAGAATTGGGCAGTATGAAAGTACTGTCCACGCTCTCCACATTCCGCCCAGCACGCCTCGCCCTGGCGCTGCTCGCCCTCAGCGGCGGTCTGCTGGCCACTCCAGCCAACGCCTTGCGCATCAAGGAAGTGGCCTCGGTTCAGGGCGTGCGGTCTAACCAGTTGACCGGCTACGGTTTGGTCGTCGGCCTCGATGGCACGGGCGACCAGACCACCCAGATGCCCTACACCACCCAGACGCTGTCCAACTACCTGCAGCAAATGGGCATCACGCTGCCAGCCACAGCCAACACCAACAACCTGCAGCTCAAAAACGTGGCCGCCGTGATCGTCACGGCAGAGCTGCCGGCTTTTGCCCAGCCGGGCCAGCAGATCGACATCAACGTCTCGTCGATGGGCAATGCCAAGTCGCTCAAGGGCGGCACGCTGATCACCACCCCGCTGCGCGGCGCCGATGGCGAGATCTATGCGCTGGCTCAGGGCAATTTGGTGATCGGCGGTGCGGGCGCATCGCAAGGCGGCTCCAAGGTACAGATCAACCACCTGAGTGCCGGACGCATTCCGCTGGGTGCACAGGTCGAGCGTGCTGTACCCACCCCCATCAATGACGGCGACACCATCAAGCTGGGGCTGAACACCACCGACTTCCAGACCGCCAGCCAGGTGGTCAAGGCCATCAACGGACGCCACGGCCTGGGCACGGCCATGGCATTAGACGGCCGCACCGTGGAAGTACGCGCCCCCGTGAATCCCGGCGCCCGCGTCGGCTTTATTGCCGACATCCAGGAGTTGAACCTGCCCATCAACAAGCCGGCTGCCAAGGTGGTGATCAACGCCCGCACCGGCTCGATTGTGATGAACCAGGCTGTCACGCTGGGCCCCTGCGCGATTGCCCACGGCAACCTGGCCATCACCATCGATTCCACCCCGGTCATCAGCCAGCCCGGCGCCTTCTCACAAGGCCAGACCGTGGTGGCCGAAAAGACCAACATCAACGTCACGCAAGAGCCCGGCAAGATCATTCGCGTGCCCGCATCGCCCCAGCTGTCCGACGTGGTGCGCTCGCTCAACGCCTTGGGTGCTACGCCCCAGGATTTGCTGGCCATCTTGCAAGCTATCAAGGCCGCAGGTGCTTTGAATGCCGAGCTGGAGGTGATATGAGCATGATGAACACCAGCAATGCGCTAGCGACCGACATCAACTCGCTCAACAGCCTGAAAAGCCAGGCCAGCGCGAACAACCCGCAAGCGGCCCGCGAAGCCGCCAAGCAGTTGGAGTCGCTGTTCATGCACGAGATGATCAAAAGCATGCGCCAGGCCACCATGAAAAGTGGCTTGCTGGACAACGAAAGCTCCAAGCTGGCCGACTCCATGATGGACCAGCAGCTGTCCGTCTCCATGGCAGGCATGCCTGGTGGGCTGACCGATGCCATCACCGCGCAAATTGCCCGCTCCATGGGCCTCGACCCTGCCGACGCCGGCGTCAACCCTGCAGCGGCACTGAGCAGTGGCGAGCGCAATTTCAGCATTCCTTCCACCGTGAGTTTTGCCGGCCGCAGCGCCCGCTACCCCGGTCTGTCGGGCAACACCGCCGTGGGCAGCACCGCATTTTTGGATGCCTACGCGCCCTCGCCCAAAGGGCGTGACAACTTTGTGCAATCCCACAACGCCGCCGCACAGCGCGTGGCGCGTGAGAGCGGCATTCCCGCCAGCTACATGCTGGGCCAGGCCGGCCACGAAACCGGCTGGGGCAAAAGTGAAATCCGTGGTGACAACGGCAGCAACTCGTTCAACCTGTTTGGCATCAAGGCCACGGGCAACTGGAGTGGCAAGGTGGCCGAAATCACCACCACCGAATACGTCGACGGCATTCCCCGCAAGGTCAAGGCCAAGTTCCGCGCTTACGACTCGTATGAAGAGTCGTTCCGCGATTACGCACGCCTGATCACCGAAAACCCGCGCTACGCCAAAGCCATGGAAAACACGGGCAACGCCCGCTCCTATGCCACAGCGCTGCAAAACGCAGGTTATGCCACCGACCCCCTCTACGCCAGCAAGCTGTCACGCGCCATTGAAAGCGCACGTGCGGCACAGCAAGGCACCCAAGGTTAAAGCTTTAGAAAGATACGCACATGAGCTTAATGAACGTCGGCGTTTCCGCACTGATCGCCAACCAGCAAGCCCTGACCACCACCGGTCACAACATTGCCAACGTCAACTCGGCCGCCTACTCGCGCCAGACCATTGCCACCAAGGCCTTGGTGGGCCAGAACATGGGCACAGGTTATGTGGGCAAGGGGGTGCAAGTTGCCACCATCATGCGCAACTACAACGAGCTGCTGGGCAAGCAGTCGAACGCAGCCAATGCGGCCAGCGCCGCCGACGCCATCCGCTACCAGTCGCTGGTACAGATGCAAGACGTGTACTCCGGCGGTGACAGCAGCCTGGGCGCCGCCATCAATAGCATGATGAACGCGTTTGCCGACGTGGAAGCCGCGCCTGCAGACGGCACCGCCCGCAACGTGGTGCTGACCCGCATGAGCGAGTTGACCGCGCGCTTTCGCGCGGCCTCGGCCACGCTGCAGGAGATGGATTACGCCACCAACCAGCAAGTCACCAACAACGTGACACTGGTCAACAACCTGGCTGGGCAAGTCGCTTCGCTGAATACGCAAATTGCCCGTGCGCTGGCCTCTGGCCACCAGCCCAATGACCTGCTGGACGCGCGTGACCAAATCATTCGTGAAATCAACCAGTACGTGCAAACCACGCAAGTGGATGCCGACAGCGGCGCCATCAACCTGTTTGTGGGCGGCAGTCAGGCACTGGTGCTGGGCAGCAGCACCGGCCAGCTCAGTGTGGCAGAGACCGCCGAGTACCCCGGCAGCGGCAAACTGTCGCTGTACTTCAGCCAACCCAATGGCGAGCGCGTCGAGCTGACCGCCAACATGGTGGGCGGTGGTGAAATTGCAGGCCTGCTGAAGTTCAACAACGACGATCTGGTGACGGGCCGCAATCTGCTGGGCCGCCTGGCGCTGTCGATTGGCACCGAGCTCAACCAGCAAAACAAGCTGGGCTTGACCCTGTCAGGCAACTTTGGCACCGACTTGTTCAAGCTGACCACGTCCACCACCGGCTGGAGCAATATCGCTGGCTACGACGCTGGCAATGCCGCACAAAGCGCACAAGCAGCTGTGACCGACACCCATGCACTGGTCGCGTCTGATTACCGCATCCAATTCAATGGCGCAGGCGGGGCACAACTGGTACGCCTGTCTGACGGCAAGCTCACGGACCTGAGCGTAGACCCCGTCACGGGTGACATCAGTCAGACCGTCGACGGCCTGCAGTTCACCGTGCCAGGTGCGGTGACCAATGCTGCACAAAAAGGCCAGAGCATTTTGTTCCAGCCTTTCAGCAAGGCCGCCGACGAAATTCAACCTCTGGTACACAACGCGGCAGACTTGGCCGTCTCCAATGCGGTCACGGCAAACATCACCAGCTCCAATGCAGGCACCTTGCAGCTGAGCAGCTTGCGTGCCACGGACCTGACCGGCATTCCGGTCCAGAACGCCCCGGTGCGCATCACCTTCGATGGCTCCGGCAACTACAGCTACCAAACCTACGACCCGGCCACCAGCAACTGGAGTGCCGCCTCGGCCGCCGCGCCCTACACCTCGGGCCAGGCCATCCAGATCAACGGCTGGAACATCACGCTGACCGGCACCCCCGGCAACGGAGACAGCGTCAACGTGGGCAACGCCAAAGATCTGGGCGATGGTTACAAACTCAACGCCGGCAATGCCTCCGCATTCTTGGCGCTGCGCGACGCGGCCATTTTCGACAATGGCACTTCGTTGAGTGACGGTTTCTCCTCTGCCATGGCAGTGATTGGCACGCGCACTCAGAGTGCCAAATACGCGGCAGAGTTGTCCGAAACCGTGGCAAACAACCTCAACGCAGATCGCACAGCGGTATCGGGCGTGAACCTGGACGAAGAGGCTGCACGCCTGCTGCAGTACCAGCAAGCCTACCAAGCCTCTGCCAAGATCATTTCCACCGCGCAGTCTTTGTTTGACAGCGTGCTCAGCGCCGTGGGCGGCCGTTAATCACCGAATCAGGAGTTCACCATGAGCATTAGCCGACTGGGCACTGCCAACATGTATGACCGCACCATCAGCAACATCAGCAAGCAGCAAGCCGAGCTGGCCAGCCAGATGGAACACGCCTCTGCTGGCAAGCGCGTGCTGCGCGCCAGCGATGACCCGGTGGCCGCCGCGCAGGCCGAGCGCGCACGCACGCGCCTGACGCGCATGGAGACCGATCAGCGCATGCTGGATGCGCAAACTGCCACCATCAAATACGGCGAATCGACGCTGGGCGAAATCAATGCTGCAGTGCAAGAGTTTCGCTCGCTGCTGGTGCAAGCGGGCAATGGCACGTACAACCAGACCCAGCGCGACACCTTG
This sequence comes from Comamonas sp. UBA7840, assembly GCF_002501455.1. Classification (NCBI taxonomy): domain Bacteria; kingdom Pseudomonadati; phylum Pseudomonadota; class Betaproteobacteria; order Burkholderiales; family Comamonadaceae; genus Comamonas; species Comamonas sp. UBA7840. The sequence continues at coordinate 60,634 of NZ_DLTI01000016.1, forward strand.
GTGGAACAACTCACCAGCTTGCGCGACCAGATACTCAAGTACAGCAACCGCACCGACAGCAACGGCCTGCCCCTGTTCCGCGGCCTGGATACCGAATCCAGCATGCCCTTCCCCAACGGCGGGCAAGGCATTCAGTCGGGCCAGCCCAACAGCAGCGAATACACCATCACCAACTCGCTGGATGGTGCCTTGGCGTTCTTCAGCGGAAAGACGGGTAACGGTGTATTGGCCGTAGAAATTGGTGCCGGCAATACGGGTGCTGCGTGGGCAGATGCAGGAACTATCCGCGACCCCGCCGCGGCCACGGCCTTGACCACCCCCATTGATATCACCTTCCAGGCTGGTGCCAATGGCATGGAGTACAGCACCGATGGAGGCACCACCTGGGCTAGCTACAAGTCTGGCGATGCCATATCCGTGGCAGGCATGGATCTGGTGATCACTGGTGAGCCCAAGGCTGGCGACACTTTCACCGTCAAGCCCAGCGAAAGCATGTCGATTTTCGACACCTTGAGCCAAGCAATTGCCACGGTCAAAAACAGTGGCAACTCGGACGGAACCACCGATCACGGCGCCTTGGCGCACGGCCTGGCCAAATCTTTGGCAGAGATCGACACCCAGCTCAACCGCGTCTCCACCGTGCGTGGCGTCGCTGGTGACCTGCTCAACCAGGCCGAGCGCATGGGCAACACCCTGCTGGCCCGCAATGAACAGGTGGAAGCACAGCGTGTAGCCGCCGAAGACTACGATGCCGAAGGTATGGTCAAAGCACTGTCGCAGCTCAAGACGCAGGAAACTGCCGTGTCTGCCGCGCTGCAGTCTTATGCCTCCATCCAAAAGCTATCGTTGTTCAACTACATCAACTAAGCTTCACGCATCACAGAACCTTTAGGCAAGCACCGTGGAATTTGTTCTCAATGCATTGGTGATGGGCTACCGCCCGCTGTGGAATGCCGAGCGCAATCTGGGCGGCGTGCAATTGTTTTTGCACGACGATCCCGACACGCAGGTAGACACAGCCCACTTGCTGCGTATCTTGCGGGAGATGTGGGCGCCGTCGTCGCCGCTGCTCTTGCTCTCGCCCCAGTCGGTGCGCCTACTGCAGGGATTGCTCTCGCACATCACACCCAATCCCGCGTGGGCGTTGGAAGTGCGTGCCGAGTGGCTGGCAGACCACCCTGAGCTGCACACCAGCGTTACGCTGGCGGCCCAGCGCGGTGTGCGCTTGGTGTGGCGCGGCAGCATGAACCAGCTGCCATCCACCGAAGAGGCCAACCACTACGCGTGCAGCTTGCTGCACCTGGAGCCCCAGGACGCGCTGATTTTGATGCGCGCGGCGGTCGACCAGCCGGTACCCCAACGCCTGGCCTTGCTGGAAGGCCAGATGTACGAGGAAATCCACAGCCAGACGCTGGCGCGCCGCTGTCTGGAGCATTACCACGCCAGCGCGATTGCCGGCTGGCCCACCGACGACGTGCTGCACCGCGTGCGTGGTGCACGGGTGCTGCACCCCACGCATGAGCATGTGCTGCGCCTGATGAAAGCGGTGGATGCCGACCAGTCGCTGGAAACCTTTGAAGAAATCCTCAGCGAAGATCCGCTGCTGGCCTACCGCTTCATGCTGTACGCCAACTCGGCAGCGCTGGGCGCGCGCAACCCCATCAACTCGCTGCGCCGCGCGCTGGTCATGCTGGGCTACGGCACGCTCAAGGAATGGCTGGCAACCCAGCTGACCCACGCCAGCCACGACAAGGATTTGCAACCCATTCGCCTGAGCACCGTGATGCGCGCGCAAATGACCTCGCACTTGCTGGATGCCGGCGTGAGCCAGGAGCTGCGCAGCGAGGTCTACCTGTGCGGCCTGTTTGCGCGACTGAACGATGTACTGGACGAGCCCCTGGAAACCACGCTCACCCGCCTGCCGCTGTCCGAGCGCATTCCCGATGCAGCCATTCGCGGCGAGGGGCCCTATGCCCCCAGCTTGCAGCTGGCCTTTGCCCTGGAGCGCGAAAACGGCGCCGCCACCATCCGCGCAGTGTGCGAAGAACACGATATTTCGCTGGAACACGTCAACCGCACCTTGCTGCGCCTGGCCTGCGAATGGCACAACCAGCGCCCCCACTGGTAACAGCAGCCAACAGCGGCAGCATCGGCGTTATCAAAAAAATAGCTGCTTGCGCTTATGGTTAAAGCGTTTATCAGCCAAAACTATCTAAAAACGAAGCTACGCCAGCGCTGGCAGCTTCGTTTTTTTATTGCTGCACCCCTCTTTTGCACCCGCATTGCGCTGCTCACCACGCCGGCGCCCATGCTGCCGTTGGTACAAAACCTGCTGACAAGTGCCACGCAAGCCGCCAACATTGGCGGCTGCATTCTCCACGCCTGTCATGCCACTCCACGAATTCACCGCCTTGCTCATTTTGGCCACCGCCATGAGCTTTTCCCCTGGCCCCAACACCACGCTGTCCACCGCCATGGCAGCCAACCACGGCCTGCGCCACAGCCTGCGCTTTGTGGCCGCCGTGCCCGTGGGCTGGTCGCTGCTGCTGATACTGTGCGCTGTGGGCATTGGCGCGCTCATCACCGGCATGCCTGCGCTGCGCTGGGGCATCAAGGCACTGGGCATTGCCTACCTGCTGTGGCTGGCCTTCAAACTATCGGGCAGCGGGCAGCTGGCCCAAGCCCAGCCCGCGCAGCTGCGCGTGGGCTTTGTGCAAGGGGTTTTGCTGCAGTTCGTCAACATCAAGGCATGGCTTTTGGCGTTGACCATCGTCGCAGGTTGGGTGGCAGGCCAGGCCGATTTCACGGCGCGCATGCTGGTGGTACTACCCGTGATGGCCTTCTACGCGCTGAGCAGCAATCTGCTGTACGCCTGTATTGGCGCCGCTTTGCGCCAATGGCTGGCCACCGGGCGCCGTCTGCTGTGGTTTAACCGCGGCATGGCTGCCCTGCTGGTGCTGACGGCGCTGTGGATGCTGAGGGCCTAAGCCGTGTATTTTTTTCTAAACAGCGCCTGCAAGCCGGTGCGCAAAGCTCCACAATAGGTATACCGACGTCGCCGCCTACCGGCGCTGCGACGCCAATAGCCACGCCCCCAGCTATGCGTAGTTTCCGGGGCTGCTGGCCATGCTGCACAACGGTATGCTCTTTGCAACAAGCTTTGCCAGCACGCGCACAGTGCGCGTGCGGCGTATTGAAGATTGAGTAGTTATGACGAACTGGACCCTGGCTGCGCGTGCTGCCAAGATGAATTCCTCCGCAATCCGCGAGATCCTGAAGCTGACCGATCGCCCCGGCATCATCAGCATGGCAGGTGGTCTTCCTTCGCCTGCGGCCTTCCCCATCCCCGCGTTCACGGCAGCCTGCAACACCGTGATGGAGCGTGACGGCGCCGCGGCGCTGCAGTACTCCACCACCGAAGGCTTCCCTGAGTTGCGCCAGGCGATCGCCGACTTTCTGCCTTGGGACGTCAACCCCGAGCAGGTGCTGATCACCACCGGCAGCCAGCAGGCGCTGGACCTGATCGCCAAGATTTTCATGGACAAGGACAGCCGCATCCTGGTGGAAAAACCCACCTACCTGGGCGCTCTGCAGGCCTTCACCCCCATGGAGCCCGTGGCCGTCGGCGTGGACAGCGACGACGAAGGCATGCTGGTCGAGGACTTTGCAGCCAAGGTCGGCACTGGTGCCGACAAGGCCCGCATCGCCTACGTGCTGCCCAACTTCCAGAACCCCACCGGCCGCACCATGAGCGAGGCACGCCGCCAGGCCCTGGTGGAAAAGGCCAAGGAACTGGACATCCCCCTGATTGAAGACAACCCCTACGGTGACCTGTGGTACGAGCAAGAGCCGCCACTGCCACTGGCAGCGCGCAACCCTGAGGGCGTGATCTACATGGGTTCGTTCTCCAAGGTGCTGGCACCCGGTCTGCGCGTGGGCTTCATCGTGGCACCCAAGTCGGTGTACGGGAAGTTGACCCAAGCCAAGCAAGCCGCAGACCTGCACAGCCCCAGCTTCAACCAGCGCGTAGTGGCGGAGGTGATGAAGCACGACTTCCTCAAGAACCACATCCCCACCATCCGTGCCATGTACAAGGCCCAGCGCGACGTGATGCTGATGGCGCTGGAGTCGGAGATGGAAGGTCTGGACGTACGCTGGACCCGCCCAGTGGGTGGCATGTTCCTGTGGGTGCGCCTGCCCCAAGGCATGAACGCCCAAGACCTGCTGCCCGAAGCTGTTGAACGCGGCATGGCTTTTGTGCCCGGCGCCCCGTTTTTCGCCGGTGAGCCCGAGACCAACACCCTGCGCCTGTCTTACGTCACCGTGTCTCCCGAGCAAATCCGCAAGGGTATTGCGGCGTTGGCAGCAGCCATCCGCGCGCAGCTGGCGAAATAATTCCAGCTGCCCACGGCATGCCACATGAAGTGGCGTATCGTTCCAAGCGCACCGTTTCTGGCAAACGGTGCGCTTTTTCTTTTGGCCTTCACCTTGCTTGTACCCATGATCCCCTTTGCCCCCCAGCAGCGCCCCCTGATGACGGTCGATGTCTTCACCGCAACGCCTTACAAAGGCAACCCCGTGGCAGTGGTGCTGGATGCTGATGGGCTGGATACCGCGCAGATGCAGGCTTTTGCCCGCTGGACCAATCTGTCAGAAACCACTTTTGTGCTGCCGCCCACCACAGCGGGGCGAGCCCAGGGTGCGGACTACCGCGTACGCATTTTCACCCCCGCAGCAGAGATGCTGTTTGCAGGCCACCCCACGCTGGGCACCTGCCACGCATGGCTGCAGCATGGCGGCCAGCCCCAGACGCGTGAGCTGGTGGTGCAAGAGTGCGCCAAGGGTTTGATCACCATTGCGCGCGGCGACCACGGTCTGGCATTTGCCAACCCCAGCACGCAGGCCCTGCCTTTGCCCGCCAATCTGCATGAAATCTATGCCGCCCTGGGCATCACCACCCAGCAGGTCATGGACGCGGCGTACATAGACAACGGCCCCCACTGGCTGTGCCTGCTGCTCGACAGCCCGGACACGGTGCTGAGTCTGGAGCCCGATCTGGCCCGCCTCAAAGCCTTGGGCCACAAAGTGGGCGTTGCAGCGCTGTACCAGGCCGAAGATGCCACGCCCCTCATTGGCCGTGCGTGCCGAGAGGCCGAGGCATTTGCCACCGGGTTGCGCACGGGGATGCCCCAGTCAGCCCAGCTGGAAGTGCGCGCCTTCAGCACCACGGGGGTGGAAGACCCTGTTACCGGCAGCCTGAACGGCAGCTTGGCCCAGTGGCTGATCACCCAGGGTCATGTGCAGGCGCCCTACATGGCCAACCAAGGCGCTTGTGTGGGCCGCGATGGCTGGATTGCCATCACCCAAGACGCACAGGCCCAAGTGTGGGTGGGCGGTCACTGCGTGACCTGTGTGCAGGGCACGGTACTGCTGTAGCGGCAGAGTGCTGCCCCAAGCAGGTACTCATCCGCATCCCACACGCGAAATTACGGGCTGCAGCGGCAGTTCATGCATCCCTCATCGCGCGTTGTGGCAATGCAGGTACGCATCGACCAGCAAAGTGCACGTTATGCCCCTTGCCGCAATCCCAATCCAAGAGGCGGATGACCGCAGCGCGGATTGACCATCAGTCCCAGAAGTGACATTCCAATCCTGGAAGGTCACCCACAAGACAACCCAAGCGCTGGTAGGCACTCAAAAATGCCGGCCATGGGAACCATCTACCTCGTACGCCACGGCCAGGCATCGTTTGGGGCCGACGACTATGACCAGCTCAGCCCCTTGGGCACGCAGCAGGCGCAGCAGCTCGGCCGCTATTGGCAAGAACGCGACATGTGCTTTGACGCCGTGTACACCGGCACGCTCAAGCGCCATGTGCAAACGCTGGCGGGCATCCGCGACACACTTCCGAGCATGCCCGACGCGCAGGCCTTGCCAGCACTCAATGAATATGACAGCCATGCCCTGATTCGCAGTGTGCATCCGGAGCCGCTAGGCCCCGTGGACACGCCTGAGGCTTACCGCGCGCACTTTCGACTGCTGTGCGATGCGATTGCACAGTGGATGGCAGGCGTCATCAGCCCGGAGGGCATGCCTGCGTGGGAAGATTTTTCCGGCGGAATCAGGCAAACGCTGGAGCACATTCGCCACCAACACCATGCAGGCAATGTGCTGATCGTCAGCAGCGGCGGCCCCATCTCGTGCGCATCCAGCTTGGTGCTGGGCGCCACACCCGAGGTGTCGATTGCCCTCAATATGCGCATCCGCAACACTGCAGTCACCGAACTGAGCATGAGCGCCAAGCGCCTGATGCTACAAACGTTCAACACGCTCAACCACCTCGATTCCGCGCAGACCCGAGACTGGATCACCTTCGCCTGACTGCCCGCAAGCGAGTCCTCGAGCGGCTTAGAAAGAACGTGCGGTTTGGCACGTTTTTCCTCGGGGGTGTACAACGCTGTAGGGCACACCCTGTGCCTGGGAGCTTGTATGTTTGCACCTTTTGCCGATGACGCCCTGGAACCCAAGCTAACAGTGGCTGACATGGCTGCCCTGCGCGAATTACTGGGCGATGCCATTCAGCCACACCAGGCAATTGCCATGCTGGATCTGGGCGAGCACCGCAGCCGCCTGCTCATCAGCGAGGGCGAAGGCGGCCACCCACAGCCGGTGTTTCACCACATGGACGTGGGTATAGACCAGCTCGCCACGCGCACCTTCAAGCAGCACATGCCTACCGAGGCCCAACTGGAGCACGGCATCATGCTGGTGGAAGATGCGGCCATGCCGATGGCACGGTTGATTCCGCCGAGCAACGTCTTTGTCACACGCGATCCGTATTTGCTGGAAGTGGGGCAACAGGCTTTGGGGGTGCGCGATGTGGCCACTGCGTGGAAAGCTAGCGGTCGCTTGCCCATGCTCAGCCGCGAAGCCGTGGAAGGGCAGTTCGATATGCTCGCGCGCCAAGCCGCGCACCCCCATCTGCCGCTAGGGGATCTGCCGCAGTCGCCACGTTGGGCGGCTGCACTCTTGTTTTTGCGAGAAATCCTGCACCACTGGCAATTGGGTGCCGTACGTTTGTTGCCTGGTGGGCTGCATCAATCGCCCAAAGGCTGAGGCTTGGCACCCACCGTATCGGCGGGCAAGGCATGGATTTCCGCCAGCAATTGCGCCAAGCTGGCCGCAGCCCCCTCCACCAAGGCCTGCCCGCGCTGCGCATCTGCAGCCGCCGCATTACCCGCTGCGCCTTGGGGGTTGTAGTCCTGCATGGCCCAGCCCAACTTGGCACTTTTGCCATTGCCCAAAATAGGAAAATTCTGGGCACGCAGCTCTGAAGTGCTGGCAAAGTTTTGCGCATGCTGCATACGCACCAGATCCGGGGCCACATGCAGCATCATGGAAGTTTCGGTCTCCCCGCCATGCACCCCAAAACGGTGCTCATGGGCGCTGAACGCCTCATTCACCCCCGCAGGCTGGGGCAGGTTGAACCAGCTGCTGTGATAGACCAGCAGGCCACATTGCATGCGCAATTGCCGGGCCACGATGTCCATGCTGCTCACATTACCGCCGTGGGCATTGAAGATCAGCAGCTTCTTGACCCCGGCGCGCGCCACGCAGACGCCCAATTCGGTCCATACGGCCAGCAGCGTGGCGGGCGATAAACCCAAGGTGCCGGCGTAATCCTGGTGCTCCAGGCTCAGGCCCACCGACTGGGTAGGCAGCGCCAGCACAGGCACCTCGGGGGGCACCTGTGCCAAGGCAGCATCCAAAATGCCTTCTGCCAGCGCCGTGTCTACGCTCAAGGGCAAGTGGGGGCCATGCTGCTCTACCGCGCCCACGGGCAAGACCGCCACCGTCTGTTCCACCAGCCCACTATGCTGCGCCAGCGCAAAATCACGCGCAGACACCTCGGCCCAGCGGCGCGAAGGCCATTGCCGCAACGCGGGCTGTGTAGACAATTCCGAGGAAGAAGGGGTATCAGGGGTTTGGCACATGCTGCAATCTTAGGCGCTGTCCGGCAGACTGGCGCATCCGCCCCACCACAATCCCCCTATGTCTACTGCCCCAGCGCGCACGCCTACGCGCGACCTCACCCAAGGCCCCATCGCCCGCACCTTGCTCGTTTTCTCACTGCCCATCTTGGCGGGCAACGTGCTGCAGTCCCTCAACGGCTCCGTGAACGCCATGTGGGTGGGCAAGTACTTGGGGGAAGCAGCACTCACTGCTACGGCCAATGCCAACAACATCATGTTCTTGCTGATTGGCCTGATCTTTGGGGTAGGCATGGCAGCCACCATCTTGGTGGCCCAAAGCATTGGAGCAAAAAATCTCACGCAAGCGCGCACTGTGATTGGGTCTAGCGCTACGTTTTTTGGCATTGTCTCTTTGGTTATCGCACTGATTGGCTACCCGCTATCGCGTTACATCTTGCAATGGATGGGCACCCCCGAGCAGGCCTTGCCCCTGGCAGAAAGCTATTTGCGCGTGATCTTTCTGGCCATGCCCCTGCTGTATCTGTTTGCCTTCATCTCCGCCATCTTGCGCGGCGCGGGCGATACGCGCACGCCCTTTATCTTCTTGCTGATCGTGGTGGTGCTCGACGTCATCCTCAACCCGGTGCTGATTTTTGGCCTCGGCCCCTTCCCACAAATGGGCATCACGGGGGCAGCCACCGCCACCCTGGTCTCCAACGCCATCAGCTTTGTGGCCATGCTGCTGTGGCTGTACTGGCGCAAACACCCACTGTGGATTGGCAGCCATGAGCTGCATTTCTTCCTGCCCCAGGCGCGCATCCTGCAGGCACTGGTCATCAAAGGCCTACCCATGGGCGCGCAAATGGTCATGATTTCCTTGGCCATGCTGATGGTCATGACCATGGTGAATGGCTATGGCGTGGAAACCTCGTCTGCGTACGGTGCCGCCTTGCAGCTGTGGACTTATGTGCAAATGCCCGCCATGGCCATTGGAGCGGCCTGCTCCACCATGGCCGCACAGAACGTGGGCGCGGGCCAGTGGCACCGGGTGGACGGCACCGCCAAGGCCGGCGTGTGGGGCAATGTGCTGATGACCGGTGCCCTCGCCGCGCTGATCGTGTTGCTGGACCGGCAGGTACTGGGGCTGTTTTTGCCCGCAGGCAGCGAGGCCCTGGCCACCGCCCGCCACCTGAACCACATTGCCGTGGGCTCCTTCCTGTTCTTTGGCGTCACCTTTGTACTGTCGGGCGTGGTGCGGTCCACGGGTGCGGTGATGCCTCCGCTGGTTATTCTGGGCATTGCCCTGTGGGGCGTGCGCGTACCTGTGGCCAAGCTGCTGCAACCGTGGTTGGGCGTAGACGCCATCTGGTGGAGCTTTCCTGCCAGCTCGGTCTGCGCCATGCTCATGAGCGTGGCCTACTACCGCTGGGGCCGCTGGCGCCAGGCACGCATGCTCAGTCAACCCACCGCAGACGAGGAAACCGTGGCCACCCCGGCCGAAGTGGCAGGCCAGCCCCCTGCCCCGGTCTGTGCGCTGCGTCAACGTTTACCCTCGCAAACACCAGCCACCACTGCGGACACCCCCTGAAATCCGAGCACGACAACGCATACAGGAACCACAATGCGGTTTCTGCATCCAAGCTCTGTCATGCCGATTTCTGCCCCCACCTCTTTCCGCCGCGCGCGGGCTGCTGCGCTGCTCATGGTGCTCAGCCTTGTGACGCTGTGTTCCGCTTTGCTGCCCACGCTTGCCCGTGCGCAAATCCAGCTCAAGATGGGCGGCGCGTCCAGTGCCGCCGCGGTGTCAGACACCGTCACCACCCCCCGCGTGCAGGCGCAACTGGTAGCGCTGGCCCCACAAGGCATTGCCCCCGGCCAGCCGCTGGAACTGGGCTTGCGCATCCAGCACCAGCCTGACTGGCACACCTACTGGAAGAATGCAGGCGACTCCGGCCTGCCCACGCAACTGGACTGGCAGCTGCCAACCGGCATGCAGGCTGCAGACATTGCGTGGCCCACGCCCCAGCAAATCCGCGTGGGCGACATGCTCAACTACGGCTATGAAGGCACGGCGCTGCTGCCGGTGACCGTGCAGGTCGGCCCCGACTTTCAGCCCCGCGCCGACGGCACGGTAGACATTCGCCTGAACGCCTCCTGGCTGGTGTGCCGCGTGGAATGCATTCCCGAAGAAGGGCAGTTTGCCCTGAGCCTGCCCACCCAGGTGGCAGACACCCTGTGGGCCAGCGACTTTGCCCAGGCCCATGCCCAGGCACCGCAAGCCCTCGAAGCGGCACCCTCCGTCTTTCGCGCGCTGCCCAGCGGCGACCGTGTCAGCCTGCGTGTGCAAGGCCTGCCCGCTGCAGCCCACGGCCAGACACTGGCCTTCTACCCCGAATCTGCCGACACCTTTCACCACGCCGCCGTGCTGGGCAAAGACTGGCAACAAGCCTGGGAAGGCGATGTCTGGACGGCCGAGCTGCCCCTGTCCGCCATGCGCGGGGAAACGCCCGCGCAACTGAGCTTTGTGCTGGGCCTGCCTGCGGCAGGTGCCGATGTGGCGCATGCACCGCCGCCCCAGTCATGGCGCATCACCGCCCCGGTCGAAGGCACTTGGACGGCGGCCGACCTGGCCCAGGTCTCCCCCGCACTGGCAGCGGCATTGGCGGCCAACCAGCAAGCAGCCTCCAGCACCGCACCCGCCGCTCCGGCCAGCAGCATCAGCACCAGCAGCTGGGTGGCGGCCTTGATCGGTGGCCTGATTGGCGGCCTGCTGCTCAACCTCATGCCCTGCGTCTTTCCGGTGCTGGCCATCAAGCTCATGGGCTTTGCGCGCCATGGCGCGGATGTGCGCGCCCAGCGTGCCAACGGGCTGGCTTATGCCGCGGGCGTGGTGCTGAGCTTCATGGCGCTGGGCGGTGTGCTGCTGGCGCTGCGCGCTGCAGGCGAACAGCTGGGCTGGGGCTTTCAGCTGCAGTCGCCGGCGGTGGTGGCAGGCCTGGCCGCGCTGTTCACCTTGATTGGTCTGAACTTGGCGGGCGTTTTTGAGTTGACCCAGATGGTGCCCAGCCGCATCGCCAATTTGCATGCCCGCCACCCGCTGGCCGATGCTTTTATCTCCGGTGTGGTGGCGGTGGCCATTGCATCACCCTGCACCGCGCCCTTCATGGGTGCATCGCTGGGCTTTGCCGTAGGCATGCCTGCGGCGCAAGCCCTGGCAGTTTTTGCGGCGCTGGGCGTCGGCATGGCCATCCCTTACGTCCTACTGAGCTGGGTGCCTGCGCTGCTGCGCTGGCTGCCGCGCCCCGGCGCGTGGATGGACACCTTCCGCCGCGCCATGGCTTTTCCGATGTTTGCCACCGTCATCTGGCTGGTGTGGGTGCTGGGCCAGCAAAGCGGTATTGACGGCGCCGCCACCTTGCTGGCGTTGCTGCTGTGCCTGGCCGCACTCGCGTGGGCGCTGACGCTGCAAGGCAAAACCCGCGTGGTGCTCAGCGTGCTGGTGCTGGCACTGGCGGGCTGGCTGACCAGCAGCTTTGGCCGCAATGTGGTGGAGCCGCTGCCTGTGGCCAGTGCCAGCAGCAGCGCAACCACCGGCACAGGCTGGCAAGCGTGGTCTGCCAGCGCGCAAGCCGAGTTGCTGGCCCAAGGCCGCCCCGTGTTTGTGGACTACACCGCTGCCTGGTGCGTGACCTGCCAGTACAACAAGCGCACCACCTTGGCGGAGGGCGACGTGCTGGCAGCTTTTGCCCAGCGCAACGTGGCCTTGCTGCGCGCCGACTGGACACGGCGCGACCCCGCCATCACCGCTGAGCTGACCAAGCTGGGCCGCAGCGGCGTGCCCGTGTATGTGCTGCTGGCGCCGGGCCAAGCGCCAGTGGTGCTCAGTGAATTGCTCAGCACGCAAGAGGTGCTGAACGCTCTGCAAACGCTGTAAGACAGTAAAGCCTTGAGGGCTGCACAGAAAAAAGATAGCTTGCAGCGCTGATGAAAAAAGGACTTCAGATAGAAAAACATCTGAAGTCCTTATTTTTTGAGCGCTGGCAGCTACTTTTTTATCCACCGCAAAAAGCAAAGCCGCTGCTGGCACAGGCACCAACAGCGGCCGGGAATTGGCGTGGACCAAGGCTCGTTTGCTTGTAAAGAGGATCAACCAGCCTTACCCGAGATTCTTCATCAGCCCACAAACGGTATTGTGCAGGGCGCAAATGACAGCCATGTGACGCTGGCGCCACCCGCTGCGGCGCAACCGCCCAGCGGCTAAATCAGCAGCTGGATGATGAGCGCGTTCACGATGTCCACAAAAAAGCCGCACACCAGCGGCACCACAATGAACGCCCGGTGCGCTGCCCCGTGGCTGCGCGCCACGGCGGTCATATTGGCCACAGCGGTGGCGGTAGAGCCCAGCGCAATCCCGCCAAAGCCTGCGGTGATGACGGCCGCCTCATAGTCTTTGCCCATGCTGCGAAACACCACAAACCGTGCAAACAGCACCGTCATGCCAATTTGCAGCGCCAGCACCGTCAGCACAAAGCCCATCACACCTTGCAGCACCCACAGCTGCAGCCCCATCAGCGCCATGGTCAGGAACATGCCCAGGCAGATATCGGAAATCATGGACAGGCCCTGCCGCATGCTCGTCCAGTGGAACTGCCCCAGCTTGCGGCGCTTGCGCGAGAGCATCCACTGCCCCAAGGTGTTGCGCAAAATAATGCCGCCCAGCAAGCAGCCCACAAACATCGGCAGCTGCAGCCCCGCTTGGTGGAACAGCGGCGTAATCACGCCGCCAATCATCAGCGCCATGTTCAGCCATAGCCACGCGCGCAGCACACCAAAGTAGTCCAGCGTCACCACCATCTGCTTGTTGGGCACGCCCACATCCAGCGGGCGCGCACCGCTGCCGTGAATGGCGTGGCGGCGCAGCAGGTAGCTGGCAATCGGGCCGCCAATCGTGCAGGCGGCAATCATGCCCACCATATTGCTGGCCATGCCCAGCTCCACCGCATTGGCAATACCCAGTTGCTCGACAAAAATCGGCCCCCACGCCAGCGTGGTGCCCACGCCGCCCGTGAGTGAAATGGAGCCCGTCATCAAGCCCGCCCGCGCATCCAGCCCGAACAGCTCGGCCACGCCCATGCCCAGCATGTTCTGCAGCACGATGAACACGGTGGCCAGCGCCAGCAGCACCAGCAGCGGTTTGCCACCTTCCTTGAGCGTCATCAGGTCCGAGCGCAAACCAATCGCCGCAAAAAAGTACAGCAGCAAGGTGTCGCGCACATCCAGATCAAACGTGATCTTGGTGCCCAGCACCATATAAGCCAGCCCCACCACACAGGCGCACAAAAAGCCCCCGACCACCGGTTCTGGAATGCTGTAGCGGCGCACCACGCTCCAGTGTTCGGCCAGTTTCTGGCCGGCAAAGAACAGCAAGATGGCCAAAGTAAAGCTTTGGAAGGCGGGAATGTGCAAGGAGTCAGGCATGGTCACGGGCGTGGTCAGGGTGGTTCCAACAAAGCGGGCGATTGTGCCCTGCCCGCTCTTGGCTGTGTCCTATAACCGAGTGGCCCGCCCCTGTTCGCAACCGCCAGCCAGGCCGGCAAGGACTTGCGCTGCATCAGGACAAGGGCAGCTACAGCCCGCAACTAGCCCTTGACGCAAGGCAAGTTGCAGCCCATCCGTTAAACTGGTCAGTTCCCAAGAACCGAGCTGTCGCCTCCCAGCCTTCGCTGCGGGGCATGCCCTTTCTCAGTGTGAGCGCCATGTCTTTTGCCCCCCTTTTGAACGACACCTTCCTGCGCGCCTGCCGTCGTCAGGCCACCGACTACACGCCCCTGTGGCTGATGCGCCAGGCTGGCCGCTACCTGCCTGAGTACAAAGCCACCCGTGCGCAAGCCGGCAGCTTCATGGGCCTGGCCACCAATGTCCAGTACGCCACCGAAGTGACGCTGCAGCCGCTGGAACGCTTCCCGCTGGACGCTGCCATTTTGTTCAGCGACATCCTCACAGTGCCTGATGCCATGGGCTTGGGCCTGTCGTTCGCCGAAGGCGAAGGCCCGCGCTTTGCCAAGATCGTGCGCGACGAAGCCGCCGTGGCCGAGCTGGCCGTGCCCGACATGGACAAGCTGCGCTACGTGTTTGACGCCGTCACCAGCATCCGCAAGGCGCTGAACGGCCGCGTGCCGCTGATTGGCTTCTCTGGCAGCCCATGGACACTGGCCTGCTACATGGTCGAAGGCAAGGGCAGCGACGACTACCGCCAGGTTAAGAGCCTGATGTACGCGCGCCCCGACCTGATGCACAAGATCTTGCAGATCAACGCCGACAGCGTAGCCGCCTACCTGAACGCCCAGATCGACGCGGGCGCCCAGGCCGTGATGATTTTTGACAGCTGGGGCGGCGTGCTGGCCGACGGCATGTTCCAGGAATTCAGCTTGGCTTACACCAAGCGCGTGCTGGCACAGCTCAAGCGCACCGGCGTGGATGGCACCGACGTGCCGCGCATCGTCTTCACCAAGGGCGGCGGCATCTGGCTGCCTGAGATGAAAGACATCGACTGCGAAGTGCTGGGCCTGGACTGGACCGCCAACTTGGGCAAAGCCCGCGCCATCGTCGGTGGTGAAGCAGGCGGCCCCGGCAAGGCCCTGCAGGGCAATATCGACCCCAACGTGCTGTTTGCACCACCCGAGCAAGTAGCCGCCCAGGCACGCGCGGTGCTGGACAGCTTTGGCCGTCCGCACACCGACACCACGACGAACGGTCCCACCCATATTTTCAACCTGGGCCACGGCATCAGCCAGTTCACGCCACCCGAGCATGTCGCCGCACTGGTGGAAACCGTGCACAGCTACTCGCGCCAGCTGCGCCAAGCGGTTTAACGCACCGCGCATTAATTAGCGCCCACTCACATCAGCCCGTAGGCCTTGGACTACGGGCTGTGTCGTTCATGGCGTGGTGAAAAAACGACTGAATTCGCGCAAAAAACAACAAATCCGCGCAAGGCGCGCGCATCTACTGCTTACTTCTACGCACTTGACATGTGCACGGCTTTGAACTTATGCACAACTTCGTGCATGCGGGCAGGGTTTCACCGCACCACGAAGGCTATAGCAAAATATGACGAAGCAATGTAGCAAGTCATTGTTTTTACTTGATGTTTTTTATGACAAGTCTGTCATATCAAAATAAAAGTGTGGATGTGCGCTTTGAGCCACACTGGCTGTGGTAAACAATCCCCACAAAGTTATCCACAGAAACTTGAATAAGTAGCGCTTTCGCTAGATCTGACGCCCATGCCCGAGCAGGCTCCTACATTCCACGTCGTTCATGTGGCCGTCCACACGCCGGTTCACAGCGGCGTAGGCACCCCTTTGAGCTACATCCACAGCACCAACGTGCCCGCCGGCACGTTGGTGCGGGTGCCTTTGGGCACCCGCCATTTGCTGGGCGTGGTGTGGGCAGCCCCAAAGGATGCAACCCCAGTCGACACGGCCAAGTTGCGCCCCATCGAGGCCGTCATGGAGGGATTGGAGCCGATGAACGGTCATTGGCAGCGCTTGGTCAGCTTTGCCGCCCGCTATTACCAACGCAGCGTGGGCGAGATCGCCATGGCCGGCCTGCCGCCCGCCCTGCGCGATATGACGGCCGAGCAACTGGCCAAGCGGTTGCAGCCGCCAAAACCCAAGAAACTCAGCAAAAAAGCCGCCGCCGCGCTGGAAGCTGCTACCCATGAAACAGCAGTACCTGCGGCGGCACCAGCACCGCCAGCATTGATAGCACTCAGCGCTGAGCAGCAAAGCGTTTGCAGCCAAATTGCGCAAAACCCCGGCCCCTTTTTGCTGTACGGCAGTACCGGCAGCGGCAAGACCGAGGTCTACATGCGCGTGGTGCAGCAGGCACTGGATGCCGACCCGCAGGCCCAAGCGCTGGTGATGGTGCCGGAGATCAACCTCACGCCCCAGCTGCAAGAGCGCTTTGAAGCACGCTTCACCCCTATGTACGGCGCCCAAGCCGTGGTCAGCATGCACAGCGGTATGACGGATGTGCAACGCCTCAAAAGCTGGCTGGCGGCCCACACCGGGCAAGCCCGCATCGTGCTGGGCACCCGCATGTCGGTGTTTGCCAGCCTGCCGGGGCTGAAGGTGATCGTGGTCGACGAAGAGCACGACCCCAGCTACAAGCAGCAAGAAGGCGCCCGCTACTCTGCCCGTGATCTGGCACTGTGGCGCGGCCATGACTGCGGCGCCAAAGTCATCTTGGGCAGCGCCACCCCCTCACTGGAGAGCTGGCACGCCAGCGACCCGGCCGTGGGCCGTTACCTGCGCCTGCACATGCCCAGCCGCATTGGGGCCGGTGCATTGCCCCGCCTGCGCATGGTGGACATGACGCAACAACCCAAGAAGACGGTGTTTTCTCCGCCGCTGCTGGCCGCTATTACCGAACGCGTTCAAAAAGGCGAGCAAAGCCTGATTTTGCTTAACCGCCGTGGCTTTGCGCCCGTGCTGTTTTGCGCCGAATGCAACTGGAAAAGTGACTGCCCGCACTGCAGCGCCCACCAAGTCTTTCACAAGGGCGACCGCACCCTGCGCTGCCACCACTGCGGCGACACGCGCCGCGTGCCCCACGCCTGCCCCGCATGCGGCAACCCCGACATCCTGCCGCTGGGCAAGGGCACGGAGCAGCTCGAAGAAGAACTGGAACGCTTGCTGCGCAATGTGCAGCGCCCCGACGGCAGGCCCGCACGCATTGGCCGTATTGATGCCGACACCACCAAGCACAAAGGCGCGCTTGAAGAGCAGCTGGCGCTGGTGCACAGCGGCGAGGTCGATGTGCTGGTGGGCACGCAAATGGTGGCCAAAGGGCATGACTTTCGCCGTATCACCCTGGTGGCTGCCGTACAGCCCGACGGCGCGCTGTTCAGCAGCGACTTTCGCGCGCCCGAGCGCCTGTTTTGCCTGCTGATGCAAGCCGCAGGCCGTGCTGGGCGCGACGCCAGCTACATCAGCGCACAAGGCAGCCACCCCGAGATGTGGATACAAAGCTTTGAGCCGCAGCACATGGTCTACCAGGCCCTGCGCCAGCACGACTACCCCAGTTTTGCCCAACAGCAACTGCGTGAACGCCAAGACGCCGCAATGCCGCCCTTTGCCTTCCAGGCACTGGTGCGTGCCGATGCCAAAACCCAAGACGCCGCCCAGGCCTTTTTGCGTGCTGCCACCGATGCCGCCCGCCAAGGCCAGTTGCCGCATCTGGACGAGGTGTTTCTCTACCCACCCATACCCATGACCGTGCAGCGCGTGGCCAATGTCGAGCGCGCCCAAATGCTGATTGAGGCCACCGACCGCCGCGCTCTGCAAAGGTTTTTGCATGCCTGGCAACCCTGGCTGCACTGGGTGCGCGGCCACCCCCCGCACAAAAGCATCGTGCGCTGGCTGGTCGATGTAGACCCGCTGACTTTGTGAAACGTATTTTTCAGTGCTTGCAGCTTAAGGAGTCGCGAAGAGGTTCGAGGCAACCGCACCACAAATACCGAAAAAATGCGCTGCCAGCGGCTGTTGGATCGACTCTCCCTGCCCTGGCCTTTTTTCGCTACTGCGACCCTGGAACCATTGAGTCCCCCCCCTACTGCAAGCTGCATGCATCGCGTTGTTGAAGCTCAGTCCAACCAAGGCCATTGAAAGAAAGCTCACGGCGGTGCGAAGGTTTTAAAGCATCCGGGAATCCCAGTGCCGCCACTGCAATATCCGCCACTTCGGCGTTGCTGCGCACAAGATGCTCACGTTCATGGTCTGCAAACTGTGGCAGCGCAGCCCTCTGCGCCGACAAGGTGAGGCTGCTCCAGACCAGCAAAGGCACCTGCAAACTGCTCAAGCCGCTGCCTGTGCGGTAATGATCGGCGCAAGGAGGCATCGCCACTCCATGGTCGCTGGAGTAAATGAGCATCGCTGTCTGCTGCTGCGTTGTGCTTTGCTCGATACGTTGAATCCACTGCACCAACAAATCACTGGTGTAGCGCAAAGAATTGTCATAGACATCCGCAAAGCGTGCAGCGCTGCGGGGGTAGCGCTCTTGCACTTGAAAGTGGCTGCCATACGTATGCAAAACAATCAGCTTCTTGGGTGCCGGGTCATGCAATGCTGCTTCGAGAGGTGCGGTCAAAACACCATCCCAATCGCCATTACCCACTTTCACAAAACTATCAGCTGCGCGCCGGAAGGTCACACCGTAAAAATCTTCCACAGAACTGTGATAGCGCGAATTACTCAAAACAAATGTTTTGTAGCCCGCATGTTGCGCAATATCCAGAAACGACGGTGCCAGATCCTCCACACTTTGTTGTGCAGACATACCGGTCAATAGATAGGGCAACGCTGCGGCAGTATTCAGGCCGTGCGCCATCGCTCTCACAACTTGCAAGTTTTGCATTTGTGCCAGGGCACCGTTGGTATCGGCCTGCTGGTAGCCAAGAAGCGACCAACGCTCCGCAGAAGCACTTTCACCGATCACCACCACCAAGGTATCCACCTGCGGTGCCTGTGCCGTGGTGGATGGCAACTTGGGGGTGTAAAACAGCTGCTCCGTCAATTGCTGCTGCGCAGTCCAGGCACGTACGATATGCATGGGATAGATGGTTTTGAGTTTGCGTGTGACCTCTTCAAAGCTGTAACGTTTTGCCAGCGCAAATGCAATAAAAACCACCCAGATCGTCAATCCAAGCAGTGCTACTTTCCACGGCCACGATGACCGCTTCAGCAGCGGTGCAAGCTTCCAAACTTGAGCCGCGGCAAAGATCCCGGCAACCAGCCACAGTGCCGCTACAGTCACCCACTTCCAAGGTAGAACACCGATAAATTCGCGCGTTTCTTCCCAATTGGTTCTCTGTGCGGTAGCTAAAAAAATTTGGTCCGCCAAATTACCAAAAAAACCAATATGAACCACATTGACCGTTCCGACGGTCAGCAAAAAAAGCAGTGCAAGCACTAATGCTGGACGCCACAGCATGAATGCCCAGAACAAAAATACAGAAGCCAGCCATAAGCCTATGGCTGGAGCAGAAATACCTTCCAGCAGGGCGGGTAAAAAAAGAAATGCCCAGCCAAGGAGGCCGCGCCAAAGCAGATGTTTGTTGTTATCAGAATGCATATCAAAGCCTTTGTGGGCCGCGCAGCGTACTGGATGTGAAAAAGTGGCCGATGAAGCTGTGAACATCGCCCAATTTGCAAATCACCATCCCCGCTGTCACAGCGATCTCTCCCCAGCAATTTGCGCGTATACGGCGACTTGAATGGTTTGCGGTAATGTTGCAGTGCATCGCGAATCAAAGCTTCAACAAAGGCATTAAAGGCCCTTGCTGAATCTGGCACTGCTGGGCCTGCAGCAAAGCACCAAAGGCGTCAGACATCAAATACGCAAACTCCACTGGTCGCTGCGCACCAATCGCATCACCTACCACTTCGGTGGTGGCGGGGTGGCACATTAGCAAACTGCCGTTTTGCACCTGCGCCAGCCACTGCGCCATTTGCGTGCCATACCTCTCAGGGGTGGGCGCATCAAAACCATATACCCCGCCAAAACCTTGGTTGATAGCCACACCCGCTTGGCGCAAGCGGCGCGTGGTTTGCCAACCGCCCAGCAAGGCAATGATGGCCGCCTTGGGACTGCGCCACAACGTGCCCATCGGTGCTGTGGAGCGCACCCACGGCATCTGTTGCGCCGTATAGCGCTGACGCAGCACGTGCAGCATGGCATCGGCAAACCCTGGCAACTGGTGCACATGCTGGTGCCCATCAATAAAGTCCGGCGGCGAGCCCAGGGCCGCTTCAAATGCGTCAAGCTGCTGGGCCCACATGCGGCGCATGGCATCGGCACTCCACATACCGGTGTAGGCGTGGCGAATCACCGTGGCCAGGGGCTGAGCCGCAGCCGCTCCCCCGTGGCTTTCGGTCAGATTGAAGTGCAGGCCCACAGACAGCCGCGGGCGCAGCGCTTGCAAACGTGGGGCTGCCTCGGCCCAGCGGGGCGACGTGGTCATGCAACTGGTGGCCGACAAGCGCCCTGCCATGGTCAGTTGCTCCACCGCCGCATCCACTGCAGGGTGCAAGGCGTAATCATCGGCACACAAAATCAGCGCACGGGGCGCGGTGGGAGAGGTCATGCAGCACGCGCCTTAAACGCCCAAAACTTGCTCAGCACAAAAGTGCCTATCGCCACGAGCACCAGCACGGCGGCCAGGCTCCAAAAATAATGCCAATCCAACCAATGCAAGGCAGCGGCATACAGCAGCTCGTTGGCCACAAACGACAGGCAGGCCACGGCAAAAAAACGTGCCACAGTTCCCCACCCACGGGCCTGGGCTACCGCAAACGTCAACCATGCATGGCCGTTGTAGCTGACGATAAACGCCACTAAAAAGCCCAGCACGTTCGCCCCCAGGGGTGGCAGCCCCCACAAAGCGACCAAAAGCCCAACCACCGCCAAATGGGTTGCCGCTGCACTACCGCCCACCAACACAAACTGCAGCCCCTGGGGCAAAGCCTGCAGGCGCTGCAGCACCACACGCCCTACACTCATTGCGGCTCACGCAGGGGGCTGCGATCCTCGTCACGGGCGATCAGGTAAGTGGGGCGCTGTTTGACCTCGTCATAGATGCGGCCAATGTACTCACCCAAAATACCAATCGACATCAGTTGCACGCCAGAAAACAACATGATGCCAGCGGACAACGTGGGCCACCCAGCCAAGTCTGTGCCAAAAATCAAGGTGTCTGCGATGATCCAGGCACCATACAGCAGCGCCAACAACGCTACCCCGCCTCCAATGACACTCCATATGCGCAGTGGCAGCGTGGTAAACGAAGTCAAACCCAGCAGGGCCAAAGACCCCAATCGGCGCAAGTTGAAACTGGATTCACCCGCAGCGCGGTCTTGGGGCACAAACGGCAGTGCAGCCGTTTTAAAGCCAACCCACGCGTACAAACCCTTCATGAATCGATGGCGCTCAGGCAAGGCCTTGAGGGCATCGACCACCTTGCGATCCATCCAGCGGTAATCACCCGCATTCGGTGGGACTTGCACACTGCTGCCAGTATTCATCAGGCGGTAGAACAAATCGGTACCCAGCCGCTTGGCACCACTTTCTGCACCGCGATCCGCAATCACGCCATAGACCATTTCATAGCCGTTTTGCCACAGCTGATGCATATCAGGCAGCAATTCCAGCGGATGCTGAAAGTCAGCATCAATCAGCAACACCACGTTACCGCGCGCATGGTCAATCCCCGCGGACATGGCCGCCTCCTTGCCAAAGTTGCGTGACAGCGCCAAATAGCGCACCGGCAGCCCCTGTGCCACCAAACGCATGGCTACATCGTGCGTGTCATCACGACTGCCGTCGTTCACGATGAGAATCTCAAAGTCTTGCGTCAAACCTTGTACGACAGGAATCAACGCACGAACGAATTTCTCTAGGTTCTCTTGTTCGTTGTAGGCTGGAACCACACATGACAGTTGCAAAGACGCCCGTGGCGTAGCAGCCAAGGGGGCTGCAGGTGCATATTCAGCGTAGAAATCGCTTTTCACAGAAAGTCTGCCTTATCTATACAGGAGCTAAAACCGGGATGAATTTTCACTGCTTATGCTCAGGAAGTTGTAGTAGCAAGCCTTAACCATCCAGCAAATCAAGTCCGGTGAGTGGCTACCAAGCCTATCGGCCCTTGCTGCATTACTTCACAAGTACACAGTGCTCCGGCACATAAGCGCGCCATTTCAGCTCAAGGGGAGCGGAAGATGGTGCATGGGGCCATGTGATCTTCCAAGCCCCTTCTACCGTGTGCAAGGTTTCATCACGGCTCAAGCTTTTCAAGGGTTCCGGAGGTTGTGGGTGCTCGTTCTGCGTCTTCTCCTGCCAGACCCATAAAGCGCCATGCTGCTTCAACCGGCGCACATCGACCCAAGGCGAAAACCGGGGATCACCATCAATCAGTACCGAAGGGCGTGCTGCGCTATAAGCAGAAAGCAAGCCCGCCAACCAGTAGTCACCAGCCACCGTATCCAAGCGACAGGTGCTGTGCATACCCCATGCTTGCTCAGCCTGTTGTGCGATAGCGGCAGCAGGCCAATCCACACGCCCCGGACGGTTGCGCAGTTGAGCGCCATGGCTCATATAAAGCACCATAAAAATACTCACCAGAACCAGCCAGACAGCAATGCCACGCAACAATTTAGGCTGCAGGGAGGGTAGGCGTACATCAGGCAGCAGCGCCATCACCAGCAAACCACTAAAAGCCCACATCGGAGATCCCCACATATCTCGCAAGCGCAAACCCAGCAGCACGCCGAGCAACATTACGATCAGCCCAGGCAACAGGGTTAACACGAGCAGCAAAGAAGGACTGGAAGCATGCCAACGACGCTCTGCGGCCACGACACCTCCTAGCGATTCGCGGCGGCTGCGCCACCATGCCCATGCCAGCACGCCCAGCAAAGGCAAATGAGCCGCCAATTGTGTCAACGGAAAACCGAATGCTTCAAGGCGAGGGTCGCCAGTTTCAGACAGTGCCCGCCCACTGGCATATGCAAATGGTAGCCATTGCGAAGCTTTCAGCCAAAGCATATGTGGCGCAAATATCAGCGCCATCAAGCACACAGCCAGCCAAGGCCCTGGCCGCAGCAAAACTTTGCGATATTGCGCACTGCCGAGTAGATAGAGACCTAAAGTCAGTAAAAGAACCGCAATCGAGTACTTGGTCAGCATCCCAAGGCCGGCCACTACCCCTAAGCCGATCCAATAGCGCAACTTATTCTCTTGCAGCGCTGCAACGAACAGATACCCCAAAGCGGCCCAGATCGGCATTTGGGCAATGTTGTGGTTGAACTCAATCGCCGGGAAGTTGTAATAAGCCACTCCCATAGTAAGCACGACTCCCAACACAGCGCGCTGCGCATCCATCAGGCGTCTTCCAGTCAGCCACACCAGCGTCAGCGTTAAGGCAATGCACAGTTGACTGAGCACATAAGGGCCAAACTTGCCCAAGCCTTCATAAAAAATATTTAAAACGATTGGTGCCAATGGCGGGTGTTTGTAATACCCCCATTGCCATTCCTTGCCCCACGAAAGACTCTCGACCACATCCAAAGGGAAGCTATGCCCAAGCAGTGCAGGCAAAGTGCTCCACGCTAGAAAATAGACCAGTGCAAAGGCAAGAAGGCGCGGCAAGGGATGTGCCGAACCGGGGCGCGATATGGATTCGTGCATGGACCAGTTGCAACCCTGCGCCCAGATTGGCTCCATCACCTCGGCCTAGTCCAGCACCTATTTCACGCAGAAATGGCCAAAAAAGACGCTGTCATGGAACTAGACACAGCGGTTGCACTTATTTACTTATAAAAATAGTGCGAAAGCTTACACCAGCAGCGCCACGGCGCCCGAGAACGTCACAAATGCCAGCGCCGTGCTGACCAAAATAATGCGTGCCACACGACCGCCGTGGGCGCCAAAGCGCTCCGTCAGCAGCGAGACATTGCTGGCGCTCGGCAATGCAGCCACCAACACCAAGGCCGTCACCGTCAGCGGCGCCATCACGACACCAGCGGCCATCGCTGCCTGACAGGCCAGCCACACCAGCAGCGGGTGCAGCAGCAACTTGACCAGGGCAATCGGCACGTAGTGGCGCGGCTGCACCTGCTCGTGCAGGTTGATTTGCGAGCGTGCCAATACCGCACCAATGGTGAACAAGGCCACCGGCGAAGCAGCACCTGCCAACATGGCCACGGTTTTCTCCACCGGCCCAGGTAGCGCAAACGCCCACGCCGATGCCAGCGCCCCCAGCACGATCGACCACGGCATGGGGTTGGTCAGCATGCCGCCCAGGGCCTTGCGCAGCGCCTGCACCGCACCCCCTTCACCCTGCCCGAGGCGCGAGAGCGCAATACACAGCGAAGTGGTAATGACCATATCAATCGCCATGGTCAAAATGACTGGCCCGGCACTGGCCTCGCCCAGCAGGGCAACCAGCAGTGGCACCCCCATAAATCCAGAGTTGGGAAAGGCCGCCACCAACGCGCCAAATGCAGCGTCGTTCCAGCCCCAACGCTGGCGGGTAGCCGCCACCGTGCCGGCCACCACCAGCAGACCACATGCCAGATACACAAGGCCCACCGCCGGATCGATCAACTGCGCAATCGGCGTTTGCGCACCAAAGCGGTACAGCATGCACGGCAGCGCAAAGTACAGCACAAAGGTGTTGAGCCCAGGAATGGCAGCCAGCGGCAGTACTCCCCTGCGCGTGGCAACAAAGCCGCAGAGCACCAAGGCAAAAAACGGGAAGGTGACAGCAAGTATGGACAGCACGGTGCGCGATTGTGGCAGTGGCAATGCTACTTTCCACTACACCGCTTACGCGCAGGCGACAACTGTTGCGATGGGCAAACTCGCTGCCCACACGGGCAAGCGCGCAGCGGGCGGTGGCAGCCACGCAGCTTGCGTATGATTGGCTCACGCCTGCCTGCCAGTTTCACTTCGTTGGTCAGGCGTTCGTTGTTTTTGCTCTTCTTTTTGCTCTTTGTTGCCTACCCATGTCTGCTGGTCTGAACCTTGCCCAACTCCAAGCTGTCCATTACACCGAAGGCCCGTGTCTGGTGCTGGCGGGCGCGGGCTCGGGCAAAACCCGCGTCATCACGCACAAGATTGGCAAGCTGATCGACAACGGCCTGGCCCCCAAACGCATTGCAGCCATCACCTTCACCAACAAGGCCGCCGCCGAAATGCGCGAGCGTGCCAAGGGTCTGATCGGCAAGCCCGCCAAAGACGTGATGATCTGCACCTTCCACTCGCTGGGCGTGCGCATGGTGCGCGAGGACGGGCATGTGCTGGGCCTCAAACCCAGCTTCAGCATTCTGGATTCGGACGATGTCACCGGCATCCTCAAAGACTGTGCCGGCGGCACCACGGACGTGGCCACCGCGCGCCAGTGGCAGTGGACCATCAGCAACTGGAAGAACGCGGGCTGGGACAGCCGCAAGGCCCTGGCCATGGCCCAGGACGACCACGAGCGCAGCATTGCCCTGATCATGCAGCGCTACGAAGAGCGCCTGACCGCCTACCAGAGCGTGGACTTTGACGATTTGATCGGCATGCCCATGCGCCTGCTGAAAAACCACGCCGAGGTGCGCGAGAAATGGCAGCGCCTGCTGGGCCACGTGTTGGTCGACGAATACCAGGACACCAACGCCACGCAGTACGAACTGCTGAAACTGTTGGTGGGTGAGCGCGCCCATTTCACCGCTGTGGGTGACGACGACCAGTCCATCTACGGCTGGCGCGGTGCCACGCTGGACAACCTGAAAAAGCTGCCGATTGAGTACCCCCACCTCAAGCTCATCAAGCTGGAGCAAAACTACCGCTCCACCAGCGCCATCCTGCGCGCGGCCAACAATGTGATCGGCCCCAACCCCAAGCTGTTTCCCAAAACGCTGTTTTCGGAACTGGGCGAGGGCGAGCCTGTACGCATTCAGGACTGCGATACCGAAGAGCACGAGGCCGAACGCGCAGCCATGCGCATCCAGAGCCTGCGCGCCAACATGAACCCGCAGCCCGCGTGGAAAGACTTTGCCATCCTCTACCGCGCCAACCACCAGGCCAAGCCGTTTGAAAAAGCGCTGCGCAAGCTCAACATTCCGTACAAGGTCTCGGGCGGCACGTCATTTTTTGACCGCGCCGAAATCAAAGACCTGTGCGCGTGGTTTCGCCTGTGGATCAACAACGACGACGATCCGGCCTTCCTGCGTGCTATTGGCACACCCAAGCGCGGCATTGGCCACACCACGCTGGGCAAACTGGGCGAGTTTTCGGGCCAGCACAAGCTGTCCATGTTCGGCGCCCTGTTTTCCCACATGCTCGCCGCCGTGCTGCCCAAAAAGGCGCACGAGGGCCTGTTGGAGTTTGGCCGCTACATCAACGATCTGGAGTACCGCGCCCGCCACACGCTGGGGGCTGAAGCTTCACGCACCTTCATGCTCGACTGGCTCAAGGAAATTGGCTACGAGCAGTACCTGTACGACAGCGAAGACAGCGAAACCGTCGCCGCCGCGCGCTGGACCAATGTGCTGGAGTTCTGCGACTGGATGAGCCAGCGCGCCGGCGGCCAGGTGGAAGATGCCGCAGGCACCACCACGCAGACCGAAGTCAAAAGCCTGCTGGAAGTGGCGCAGAACATTGCGCTGCTGTCCACCATCAGCGAGCGCGAGAAAGAGCAGGACATGGTGATCCTGTCCACACTGCACGCCTCCAAGGGCCTTGAGTGGCCGCATGTGATGCTGGTGGGCGTGACCGAGGGCATGCTGCCCTTCAAACTGGACGACAACGATGGCAAGCAGGAAAAGGTGAGCGATGACATTGCCGCCCGCCTGCAGGAAGAGCGCCGCCTGATGTACGTGGGCATTACCCGCGCCCAGCGCACACTGGTGGTCAGTTGGACAAAACGGCGCAAGAAAGGCCGCGAGATGGTGCAGTGCCAGCCCAGCCGCTTCATCAAGGAGATGAATCTGGATGCCAGCACCGCCCGTGAAGACCCGCGCGAAAAGCTGCGCCTGCTGCGCGAGCAACTGGCACGCAAAGTGGAAGCAGCCCCCAAACTGGTGGAAAACCACAAATTATGAATTCAGTAGCTGCCAGCGCTTGCCAGACAAGCGTTAGCCGCTAAAAATCATCACCATGCAACAGCTTGCACTATGGACTGATGCGGTCGCTGCCACGCACCCCTTCAGCTGCGCAAGCCTCCAAGCACCGCTGCGCCGGTGCAGATGAGGGAAGGAACCAAGCATGCACACAACCCGAATTCGTTTGACCTGGCTGCTGAGCGCCACCACCGCCACCATGGCGACGACGGCACTGGCGCAGGGCATGCCCCCGCAGGCACCGGTCGTTGAAGACGCGTGGCGCCAGTGTGCAGCCACCACCGACAACACAGCCCGACTGGCCTGCTTTGACGCATGGGCACAGCACCAGCAGCCATTGACGCCACCGCCCGCCGCCGCATGGCAAGCCCCTGCGGCTTCGGCAACCAGCGCCAGCCCTGAGGCCATGGTGCAGCAAGCTGCCCAAGCACCAATGGTGCAGGCCGATGTGGTCGCAGGCCAAGGCCTGGTGCCCACCAATGGGGGCTGCCGCGATCCGCGCTACAGCGAAATCTCCCGCTTTTTTGAGCTGGAAAACGGCACCGATTGCGGCACCTTCACCTTCCGTGGCTACAAGCCGTTGTCGGTCTCTGTCGTCGCCGCCGACAGCGTGAACCAGCAGCCCAGCAGCCCCGGCAAAGCGCCCGCCGACTTCAAGGACTACCGCAAGCAAGAGTTGCGCATACAGCTCTCCGCCCGCACCAAGCTGGCTTCGGGCCTGCTGACCAGCCCCACTTCAGGCCTGCAAGACTCGCTGTGGGTGGGCTACACCCAGCAGTCGTACTGGCAGGTGTTCAGCCCCGACCTGTCACGGCCTTTCCGCACCACCGACCACGAGCCCGAGGTTTTCTACGTCTACCCCACGCAGGCCGCGCTGCCCTGGGGTTGGCAGTTGCGCTACAGCGGTGCAGGCATGGTGCACCACTCCAACGGCCAAAGCGATCCGCTCTCGCGCAGCTGGAACCGCTGGTATGTGATGGCAGGCGCAGAGCTTGACCACCGCTGGCAGTTGCACGCCAAGTGGTGGAAACGCATGGCGGAAAGCACCACGGCTGACGACAACCCCGGCATTCAAAACTACTGGGGCCGCGCCGAGATCAAACTGGCTTGGCAGCCCAATGAGAAGAACATGCTGGGTCTGACCGCACGCGGCAGCCTGGGCCGAGGCTATGGCTCAGGCCGCCTGGAGTGGATGCGCACCATCGGCCAAGGCTGGAATGGCGCCAAAAGCAATTTGCGGCTGCACGTTCAGCTTTTTAGCGGTTATGGAGAAAGCCTGATTGATTACAACCGCAAGCGAACTTCACTTTCTGTCGGCTTGAGCCTGCTCGATTTTTAAGGCACACAATCATCAAAATTCATAGCTTCTAGCGCTTACCGGTTAAGCGCTAGAAGCTATTTTTATGCATAAACTGCAATTGCTAACACTCGTCCACAATCAGCGCTTGTGGCAGCAGTGTTCTTCGCTCAGAATCATTCCCACGTTGGGGCGCTGACAAAACGCTCCAAGCGCTCTCAAGAACTGGCAGGCTCAGGCCCACCATTTCATGTGTTTGGATGCCACCAAGGTCGCGGACAATGCGGCTCCAAGAATGACCATGAATTTGCAATACCAGCTCAAAGCAGGCAGCTACTACCTGTACGACATGCGCGACACACCCAGCGCAGTCACAGGCGAGCGCCGCTTCAAGCTCAAAACAGATTTGCTGGCCATTGCCTTCGACAATTACACGGGCGAAGTGCACCAGCACGGCACCCCATCACGCATCCAGTCATGGGCCACCACCACCCGCCGCCGCCTGCGCGCCAAGGGCCTGTGGCAAGAGGCGGAAGACATCATCGTCATCAGCGGCCCCTTCCCGGTGGAAGAAATCAACAAATGCCTGTGGATCAAAGGCTACTGCCGCCGCCTGCTGCAGCGTTTGTCCAAGCTGCCCCACGGCAAACTTCAAGCGCGCCCCGCATCACATACGGGCTACGGCAGCTACAACAGCCAAAAGGGCTGGCAGCGCCAAGCTGCCTAAGCCCCGGCTGCGTATTACGCGGCCTCGTCTTCTTCCTCTGATACATCGGCATCGGGCTGTTCTGGCTCTCGCACAATCAGCACCGGACGCGTGCAGCGGTGAATCACAGCCTTGGACACCGACCCGACCAGCACGCTCTCAATCGCTCCCATCCCGCGCGCGCCCAGCATCACCAGATCCGCATTGAGCTGCTCGGCCATGTCCACCAGCACGATGCTGGGCTCGCCCAGCACCACCTCCATGGAGTAGCCCACACCTGCGGCATCCAGCAAGGCAGCGCCAGCTGCCATCAGGTGTTCGCCCGCCTCCACCGCAGCGGCCGCAATGGCATCCGAATCCTGGGTAGCCAGCTCCAGCAATGAGGCCGGTTCTTGCACATTCACCAGAGCAATTTCTGCCCGCAGCCCGCGCGCCACCAGCGACAAGGCCTGGCGTACAGCTTCCAGCGATTCGTTTGAGCCATCGACGGCAATCATGATGTTGGTGTACATGGTGTTCTCCTTGTGTGTTTGTGAGCCCAGTGGGTTGGATTCCACTATAGACCACCACGGCACGCTGACATCTGCGGCAGCACAACCCGCCTTCTGGGACAATGCGCGCCATCATGCTGCAGTTCGAACTTCTCACCACCGACCCCACCAGCCACGCGCGCCGTGGCACCTTGACCCTGAACCACGGCAAGGTCCAGACCCCCATCTTCATGCCCGTGGGCACCTATGGCACCGTCAAGGGCGTGATGCCCCGCAGCCTCGAAGAGATGGGCGCGCAGATCATTCTGGGCAACACCTTTCACCTGTGGATGCGCCCCGGCCTGGACATCATGAAGACCTTTGGCGGGCTGCATGGCTTTGAGAAATGGAACAAGCCCATCCTGACGGACTCCGGCGGTTTCCAGGTGTGGAGCCTGGGCGCCATGCGCAAGATCACCGAAGAAGGCGTGCACTTCCAGAGCCCCGTGAACGGCGACAAGCTGTTCATGTCGCCTGAAGTGAGCATGCAGATCCAGACGGTGCTGAACTCCGACATCGTGATGCAGCTAGACGAGTGCACCCCGTACGAGACCAACGGCCACAAGACCACGGAAGCCGAAGCGCGCAAGTCCATGGAGATGAGCCGCCGCTGGGCGAAACGTTCCAAGGACGAGTTCGAGCGCCTGGGCAACCCCAACGCGCTGTTCGGCATCGTGCAAGGCGGCATGTTCACCAACCTGCGTGAAGAGTCGCTGCAGGCGCTGGTGGAGATGGATTTCCCCGGCTACGCCGTGGGCGGTGTCTCGGTGGGTGAGCCCAAGGACGAGATGCAGGAAATCATGGCGCACACGCCCCACCTGCTGCCCGCCAACAAGCCGCGTTACCTGATGGGCGTGGGCACGCCCGAAGACCTGGTGCAAGGCGTGGCCGACGGTGTAGACATGTTCGACTGCGTGATGCCCACGCGCAATGCGCGCAACGGCACGGTGTTCACCCGCTATGGCGACCTGAAGCTGCGCAACGCCCGCCACAAGAGCGACCACCAGCCGCTGGATACCACCTGCACCTGCCACGCCTGCGCTGGCGCCAGCGGCGTGAGCTGGGACAACGGCGGGCGCGACGGTTTCAGCCGTGCCTACCTGCACCACCTGGACCGTTGCGGCGAGATGCTCGGCCCCATGCTGACCACCATCCATAACCTGCACTACTACCTGAACCTGATGCAGGAAGTGCGCAACGCGCTGGACGCCGGCACCTTCGCGCAGTTCCGCGCCCAGTTCAAGGCCGACCGCGCACGCGGCGTCTGAGCGCGCTGCGCGCTATCCTCCCCAGCCTCCTGCAGGAGGCTTTTTACTGCCCTCCGGCGGGGTACGCGCCCTGCACAGGTCGACGAACGGCAGCAGGCCGGTCCGGTGTCCTACTTGGGCGCTGCATGAAACGCTGAGAATGAGAGCGTCCCTACTCCTGCAGCCCCTGCGCCCACCGTGCCCCTGGATGTCTCCCCCCCTTCTGTCCAGCCCCCGTCCGTCTGGCGCGGGCAGGCTGCGCTGTCCGCCAGCATCCTGGTGGCCTGCCTGCTGGGCATCTACAGCCGCCCGCTGGGGTTCATGGCGGCCTTCTGGCCGGCGAATGCCATCTTGCTGGGCCTGCTGCTGCGCCACCCCGAGCTGGCACGCCGTCCGGGCAGCTGGCTGTACGCCCTGCTGGCCTACATCGCCGCCGACCTGCTGACCGGCTCCACCCCATTCGCGGCCTTCTCGCTGAACCTGGCGAATCTGATCGGGGTGCTGGCCGGCTGGCTGTTCCTGGCGCGCGTGCGCAACCAGGTGCTGGGGTTTAAGCACCAGCGCTCGGTGATGACCGTCTTTCTGGCTTGCCTGCTGGCATCCACGGTCTGCACGCTGGCGGGGGCCTGGCCCAGCGCCCTCGCCTTCCACCTGCCGTTGTGGCAGTCAGCACTGCTGTGGCTGTCAGCCGAGTTCTACAACTACGTGCTGATCCTGCCGGTGTTCCTGGCCGCCCCCAGCGGCTGGCCCTGGACCTGGCAGTTGCCCAAGCAGCAGCGCTCCTGGAACGACGCACTGCCCCTGCTGGCCCTGATTCTCAGCGAGGCCTTCAGCCAGCTGATCGGGGGCAACGGCGCCATGGCCTTCAGCATGCCCGCCATGGTCTGGTGCGCCATGAGCTACGGCGTCTTTCCGATCACCGTGCTGAGCTTGCTGGTCTGTCTGTGGAAAACCGGGCTGCTGGCCGTCAGCTCCTTCGACTTTGTCCCGGAGCACCTGGACGATGTGCTGTCCTACCGCACCGGGCTGGCCATGCTGTCGCTGGCGCCCCTGGCGGTGGCCTGTGCCTACACGCTGCGCATGCAGGCCCTGCAGAAGCTGCACCACGCAGTGCACCATGATTCTCTGACCGGGGTGCTAGCACGCAGTGCGCTGCTGGAGCGTGGCCAGAAGCTGCTCTCGCGCCTGGAGGAAGAAGGTCAGTCCGTCGCCGTGCTGATGCTGGACCTTGACCATTTCAAGCAGGTCAACGACCACTACGGGCATGCCCAGGGTGATGTGGTGCTGCAGACCTTTGCCCAGCTGGCCAGCGAGGCGCTGCGCCCCGACGACCTGCTGGGCCGCCTGGGCGGCGAGGAATTCGCCATCTTGCTGCCGCGCACCCAGCGCGAACAGGCCCTGGCTGTGGGCCAGCGCATCTGTGAGCGCCTGCGCGATTACCGCTTTCCGCTGGAGGACGGTGCCCCCTTCCAGGTCACGCTGAGCATCGGCCTGCACGCTGTGATGTCAATTGGCAAGCAGGACAGCATTGAGCAGCTGCTGTCCAAGGCCGACGCTGCGCTGTACTTGGCCAAGCGCAGCGGCCGCAACCAAGTGCGCCAGTACGGGCCGGAGCTGGCCCCGTCATCCATTTAAAACCATAGCTAGCGGTGCTTGTTTAACAATGGTTTTCGACAGAAAAGCATTGGAAACCCAGAAAATACGTACGCCTATCGCTCCTGTTTTATCGGTCTGCAGATGCCGGAGGTGCTTCTGGTTCCAGCGCAACAGGTGCGGGGGCCGCAGCGCCACAGCGGTAGCAGAACTTGGCAAAACTGCTGGTGCGTGCCTGGCAGGCGGAGCATTTTTCAAACAGGCCAATGCCGCAGTGCGGGCAATAGTCCGTCACGCCGTCTTTCAAATCCACCGCACGCTCGCACCCGGGGCACACGCCTTTGCTCAGGTACGCCCAGGCCTTGTCGTAGGTCAGCTGGGTGCGGCGCTGATTGGCGGGTAAGGATTCGGCCTGGCGCTGGCGCTCCAGATAGCGTTGCAGCGCCCCAATGGCCCAGCGCCCCACCAGTACCGTCAGCACAATCCCGACCAGCGAGCGCACATAGCCGCCATAGCTGGGCAGGTAGGGCACCAGCTCGACAAAAAATGCGAACAGCGCAAAGAAGATGAAGCCCCAGACAAAAGGCCACCAGGTGCTCTTGCGCTTCTTCACAAACAGCCAGCCTGCCAGCACCAGCAAGGGCAGCGTGATTGCCAGGCGGTACAAAAACACACGCAGCTCTTGCGCACGTTCCGCCTGGTGCAGCTTTTGCCGTGCCGCATCTTCCATTTCGACCAGTTGCTGGCTGACCCGCGCCGCCTGCTGGCGCGCATTGAGCAGCGCCTGCTCCTGATCCTGCAGCGCCTGCTGGGCTGTGCGCTCAGCCTGGCGCAACTGCTCTAGCGCCTGGTTGCGCTGCATCACCTCGGGGTCTTGCTCGCTGCGCTGCGTGGCAGAACGCGTGGCAATCCAGCTATTAAAGCTGTCCCGCGCCACCTGCGTGTCGCTGCGCGCTTGCTGCCATTGCAGCTGCGCCTGATCGCGCGCCTCAATGGCCTGGCGCTGTGCGGTTTGCAAACGCTGTTGCTGGGCACGCAAAGGCTGCACCTGGGCCAGATCCAAAAAATCATCGGTCTCCAGCCGCTGCTCCACGCGCGGCAGATCGTCCACCACCGAAGAACCCAATCCGATCAAAAAGCTGGCAAACACTACCGCCACCAGCCACAGACCGCGGCGAAACCATGTTTCCGACCAACGCGCTGACTTAGCCATGAAAAACCTCCCTTTGCTGCTGTGCGCGCATTATGCGGAAGGCGTGCGGATACGGCCCACAATCCGTAGTAACCAGTTTTTACTGCGACGCAGATACTGCGGATCACGCCAGCACATCAACGCCAGCCACAAGGCATTGGCAATACCCATGCTCAAAAACAGCTGCGGCACATTCAGCCCCGCCGCCAGCAAGGCGCCCGCCAGCAGCGCCGAAGACACCATGAACAAGGCATTCAAAATATTGTTGGCCGCAATAATGCGCGCCCGGTGTGTGACCGGGCTGCGCTGCTGAATCAGGGCATACAAGGGCACGCTGTACACCCCCGCAGACAGCGACAGGCCCCACAAGTCCAGCAACACATGCCAGCGCCCCGGTGCATGCAGGAAATCACCCAGGCCCAACAGCTGTGCAACGGGCGGCAGGCTCTCCAGCGTCCACCACAAATCCACGGCAAACACCGTCATGCCCACGGCCCCCAAGGGCACCAATCCCGGCTCTACACGTCCGCGCGAGAGCGACTCGCACAACAGCGCACCGACCCCCACCCCTAAAGAAAACACCACCAGCAGCAAGGCGGCCACTTGCTCGTTGCCATGCAGCACATCCTTGGCCAACACTGGAAATTCCGCCAAAAACACCGCGCCAAAAAACCACATCCAGCTGATGCCCAGCAGCCCCCGAAACACCATGCCGTCGGTACGTGCCAGCCGCAAATTGGCCATGGTTTCACTCCATGGATTCCAGTTCATCTGATGGCGCATTGGGGGGTGGCCCTGGGCCGGAATCGCATGCGCCTTCCAACGCCCCAGCAAGGCCAGCAACAGGCACACCACGCCCACATGAATGCGCCCGACTTGGGGTGTGGCAATCAGCAAGCCTCCCGCCACATTGCCCAGCAAGATCGCGACAAACGTGCCCATCTCCACCATGCCGTTGCCACCCGTCAGCTCCGAAGGTTTGAGCACTTGCGGCAGGTACGCAAACTTCGCCGGCCCAAAAAAGGTGGAATGCACCCCCATGCCCACCAGACACAGCAGCAGCAACGCAGGCCACTGCATGACCAACCCCAGCAAAGCCACGGCCATGATGGCGATTTCGCAGTCTTTGACACGGCGCATCAGCACCGTTTTGTCCATGCGATCTGCCAGTTGCCCAGCCGTTGCAGACAGCAGCACAAAGGGCGTAATGAACAGCGCGCCGATCACCAAGCCCGCCACCGGCGCTGGCAACCATGCCACCTGCAACTGGTAGGTCACCAACACCGTCAGGGCGAACTTGAACAGGTTGTCGTTTGCTGCCCCCAGAAACTGGGTCCAAAAAAATGGGCCAAATCGTTGTTGACGCAGCAAGGCAAACTGCGGACTGGAGTCACTCATATCAAAGCCTGTAGCGGCTGGGTAAAAACGAGCAGTTGCGCACTCATATCTTGCAACTGGCCAGCATCAATTTCATAGCTGGACGTAAAACCCAGCAAAGGAATGGGGCCCAGTGCATGGCGAATCAGCTGCAACTCGGCATCCACCTGCGGCAGTCGCGCTGGGGCATGGCGGCGTTGGTTGCGAATGTAAACGGCACCGCAGATGCTGCGCCCCATCGGCGCCACCGCGTCTGACGCTGCTGGCTGCAACGCCGCAGCCGTGAGCAGCTCCCACAGCTGCGCACATGCGCGGCGCATGTCCGTGCGCATTGCCTGCTCATCGGCCTGGCAGGGCGTCATGGTCTCGCCAAGCAGGGGCGTGCCCTGCACCACCACTCCTTGGCGCAGCAGATCAATGCCTGCCACGCGCATCACACGGGCCTGGGCAGCAATGCATGCGCCCTGTACATAGTCTCCGGGCGCAGCCATGGCAATCATCGTCTGCTGCACCTTGCGCCAAATCGCATCCGCATCCGGGTTGCGCTGTGCAAACACATCGCCCCAATCCACATGGCTGAAAAACACTTCCAACGCTGGTTGACCATCCAGCTCCAGCACCACATCACCATCCACGCTGGTGATGGTGTGGCTGGCCCCTATGGGCTTGCAGCCCTGCATGCCCACAGCGATACATTCCACACCGGCAGCAAAAGCCACCCCGGAAAAACCGCCCACTTGGACACCGCCGCCCCCAATGCTGCGCGGCATATGCTGTGCTTCACCAGCGCTCCATGCCCACTGCGCGTGGTGGCCCTGCAGATCACACAGACCACCGGTCAGACAGGCATCGCCCAGTTGATCTCGCAGCAGTTGCATATCCGCAGTGTGCAGCGCGGCGGTGGCATCGCCATGGACCAAGACTGAATGCGGCACCAACTGCCTGGTATGCCACGGCGTCACCCCGGAAAACACTTGGTACTCATGCGTTTGCAACCGAGGCAACATGACTGCCACTGCGCCGGTCTGCCCGTAATCCATGTCACCGGCCAGCACCGTATGGGCAGCGCAGCCGACCCAGTCCTGCACCTGCGGCAAAGCCTGCGACAGCATGGCCACAATTTCACGCGCGTGGCTGGCATAGCACGCAGACACATAAATCACCCCGAGCGGGCATTGCGCCTGCAGCTTTTGCATGCTGATCTGCGCATGCAGTTGCACCACGACCTGCTGGACGGCTTGTTGCCACACCGCATGGCCGGCGTGGGCACAGGGGAAAAATGGCATCAAGCAGCAGCTCCTTGTCCCAGCTTGCACATGCGTTGGCGCAGCACCTGCTTTCGGGAACTCAAGCGGTGCGGGGTTTGCGCACCGTGGGTTTCTTCGCGGCTACGCGCTGCGTCTTGGCGGCTGGGGCGAGCGCTTTCGTGGCAGCAGATGCCACTTTTTTGCCCGCCGCTGGTGGGGATGCAGCTGGCTTTTTCTTGGCTGGTGCGCTTTGACGGGCAGTGGCAGCCGCTTTGCTGGCCGGGGCTGCCGCAGATTTTTGTGGCTTGGCCTGCGCCACGGCTTGGCGCACCAAGTCGCTGGTGGTTTTTACCGCCGTTTTCGCAAAGTCTGTGGACATCTGCGTGGCCTTGAGCATGGCTTGCTGCTGGGCAGGGTCTTGCATGGCCTGTTGCGCAATATGCTGAAACTGCTGGGTCAAAGCGCCCCACCACTGCATTGCCGTTGCCATATTGGCGGTTTGTGCAGCATCGCTGGGGCCTTCTGCCGTTTCCGCGCTGGACGATGCGGCCTGTGCCTTGGGTGTTTCTGGCGCTTGCTGAGGCTGAGGTTGGGAGGGCTGCGCCACTGGTTCTGCAGGCTGCGCTGCGGCAGACATCGGCCAGTCAGTCAGCGGATTCTTGGCGGGCGCCGTGGCTGCCGCCGCAAACGGAAATGCCTTGGCCATTTCGGAGAGGTTCACGTTCATGCCCTTGAGCGTGGACAGCGTCATCTTTTGCACTTCCAGCGCCTGCACGGTGGCAGCCAAGGCCTTGCTGTTTTGCTCCAGCCAAAAGTGCACCGCTTTCAACTCCTCAATGCGCTTGTCAATTTCTTCTACGCTGACCGTGGGAGCCACCCAGTGCGAAAACGGCGGCAAGCCCGAAGGTGTCGCCCCTGATTTACCCAGGTTTTGCAGAAAGTCGAACCCCGGAATGAATTTACCAAACCCAAAAGCTGATGAATCAGTCATACCCACCCCTGTGCAGTCAAAACCCCTAAAAAACCCAAGCCACGCAAAGCTTGGGCGACGTAAGACGCAGCTTAATGCACCGCATGACAAAGCGCTTGTCATTTGCATCGCACACTGGCGTGCCTCTGCGCTACACACCCGGACTGGCTGCCCACAACGCCACTTCTTTATTCGATATAAGCATATAAAAGTCCGTAATTATTTTTAAACCACAATAAAGAAATTCAAGGCTTTTTGAGTACCCACACCATGCGTTTGCTGCCCCGTTCTTTGCCTGGCATTTCATTGTCCACCGCGGTCGCGATGGCGGCCGTGGCCAGTTTCTGCGCACTGCCTTTGAGCAGCGCCACAGCCGCCGATGCCAAGGCATGGCCTCAACAGCCCATCAGCCTGATCATGGGCTTTAACGCAGGCTCGGGGGTGGACATGGTGGGGCGCCAGGTGCAAGAGCCCCTGTCCAAGCGTTTGGGTCAGCCTGTCATCATTGATTACAAGCCCGGTGCCGCTGGCAACATCGGCAGCGAATACGTCGCCCGTGCCAAACCTGACGGCTATACCTTCTACTTCGGCACCGCTGCCACCCACGGCAGCAACGCGGCCCTGTACAAAAACCTGCCTTTTGATGTGGAGGCCGACTTTGTCCCCGTGGCGCCGATCATCGACGTGGCCAACGTGCTGACCATCAATCCCAAGGTGATTGACGTGAAGAACCTGCAAGAGTTCGTGGCCGAGGTTAAAGCCCATCCGGGCAAGTACAACTACGCCTCCACCGGCAATGGTGCGGGTACGCACATGGCATTTGCAGAACTCAATGCCCGATTGGGCTTGGAGATGGTGCATGTGCCCTATAAAGGTGGCCCCGAGGCGATTGGTTCGGTCGTGCGCGGCGAGACTTGCTGCATCATGAACCAGGTGCAAAGCGTGCTGCCGCACTACAAGGCTGACAAGGTACGGTTGCTGGGCGTCACCACTTCAACCCCGGTGGATGCTGTCAAAGAAGTGCCCACGATTGCATCCAGTGGCATCCCCGGCACTGCAGGCTTTAACAGCTCCATCTGGTTTGGCATTTTTGCCCCCAAGGGCACTCCCGCTCCCATCATCCAGAAGCTAAGCCAAGCCATCCACGAAGCCCAGCAACTGCCTGAAGTGCGAGAGCGGTTTGTGTCACAGGGCAATACGCTGCGCATCGAATCGCCCGAGCAGTTCAAGCAAACCGTGCACACCGATCGCAAAAAGTGGGCACAAGTGGTGAAGGATGCGCAGATCAAGATCGATTGATCTGGCACTCTGGCTACTCCGGTTGCGGCGCCTGCTAGCCCTTTGCTGGTAGGCGCTTTTGGTTTTTTGAAGTTTTGTTTATGTCCACGACTGCCCCTCAAACCCCACAAGCACCAGGCTTGCAGGCCTTGGAAGAACGCCTGCAAGATGATTTCATCACCCTAGGCTGGCCTGCCAAGGCGTGGATTCCCGCCACCTCGCACCAGGGCCACGCAGTGCACGATGTACTCATCATCGGGGCAGGGCAAGCCGGCCTGGCACTGCATGTGGCCTTGGGGCAGGTGGGCATCCGCCCCGTACTGCTGGACCGCGCGCCCCAGGACTTTGAAGGGCCTTGGGCCACCACCGCGCGCATGGAAACCTTGCGCTCCCCCAAAGAGCTGACGGGCCCAGCCATGGGCATTCCCTCGCTGAGCTTTCGCGCATGGTTTATCGCCCAGTTTGGCAACGCCGCATGGGCTGCATTGGACAAAATACCGCGCCTGCAATGGATGGGCTATCTGCGCTGGTACCGCCGCGTCACTGGTGCAGATGTGCGCAACAACCACGCCGTGCTGGCCGTGCGCCCGCAAGCCAGCGGTATCGTTGAAGTGGATGTGCAGGCCCACGGCAGCACCACCACCTGGTATACCCGCCGCCTGGTTGTGGCCACGGGCCGCGACGGACTGGGTGGCGCGCAGCTTCCCGCTTTTTTGCAAGGCGTGCCCCCCCAGTTCTGGGCGCACTCTTCAGACGCCATGGATTACGCCCAGCTCGCGGGCCAGCATGTCGGCGTGGTGGGCGCAGGCGCTTCCGCCATGGACAGCGCCGCCACTGCGCTTGAAAACGGGGCCGCCAGCGTCGACCTGCTGGTGCGCCGCACCGATTTGCCGCGCATCAACAAATCCAAAGGCTCAGGCACCCCCGGGCTGACGCACGGACAGTACCTGCTGCCCGACGACTGGAAATGGCGCATCCGCCACTACATCAATGCCCAGCAAGTGCCGCCGCCGCAAGGCAGCACCCTGCGGGTGTCGCGCCACGCCAATGCCCACTTTAACTTGGGCTGCGCCGTACAACGTGTGGAGCCGGTGCAAGACAAGCTGCATGTCCACACCACGCAGGGTGTGTTCGTGCTGGACTTTTTGATTGTCTCCACCGGCTTTGCGATTGACTGGCGCCTGCGCCCCGAATTTGCCGACATTGCACCCCATGTGCGCCTGTGGGGCCAACGCTTCACACCCGAAGCCGGGCAAGAAGATGCCGAGCTGTCCGCATCTCCCGATCTGGGCCCGTTGTTCGAATTCCAGGGCGACCTGCCCGGCCTGCAGCATATCCACTGCTTTTGCTACCCCGCAGCCCTCTCGCACGGCACGGTATCGGGCGATATTCCCGCCATCAGCGATGGTGCACGCAAGCTGGCCCAAGGGCTGGCCGCGCTGTTCTACCAAGCCGATATTGCGCAGCACTTTGCCCAGCTGCAACGCTATGCAGAGCCTGAACTGGAAGGCCATGAATGGCAGCCCGCCGACAGCAGCGCCCGTATCCGCCAACTGCAATCTTGAAAAGAGTTTTCCATGACCGACACCATTGACCGCCTGGCGGGGCTGCGCGCCGACACCCCCCTGTTTGCCACCCGCCACGAACGCAGCAAAGTGGCCCTCGCCACCCAGGCTTGCGAAGACCTGTTGCTGGGCGACTCCCTGGCGGGAGACCTGTCCCAAGCCGAGCGCCTGGTCTTCGCGGCCGAGCAAGCCCGAGTCAGCGGCATTCCCGCACTGGAAGCAGAGTACCGCGCCCGCGCCATCGCGTTGGGTGATGCAGTATCGCCTGCCTTGCGCCGCATTCTGGAGACCGCCGGCAGCACCACCGGCAACACCCGTCTGGATGCCATGCTGCACTTTGTGCGCACCCTGGCACTCAACCCAGCCCACAGCGATCAAGCCACCTTGCTGGCAATTCCTGCGGCAGGCCTGTCGGTGGATGGCACCGTGCTGCTGGCACAACTAATTGGCTTTGTGGCCTACCAGGCACGTTTGCTGGCAGGTGTGCAGGCTATGGTGACCTTGGGCGGTGTGGCACAGCACATGGCTGCAACCACAGAAGCAGCCCCGTTTGTGCACCCCGCCAACTTGCCCGCCCCTGGCGAGCCTTTGCGCCGCAATGGCTTTACAAGCGAAACGCTGGACTGGAAAGCATGGCTGCCCGTGCTCGACCCCGCCACAGCCACACCCGCGCAACAAAAAGTACTGGAAGTCAGCCACCCCAAGGCCAAAACCATGGACTTTTACCTGCTGCTGGGCCGCCAACCCGAGGTCTTGCTGGAGCGCTCGCAAGCCTTCAACGCCATCATGTATGCGCCCGGCGGCTTGTCGCGGGCGGAGCGTGAGGTGGCTGCCACCGCTGTTTCGCGCAGCAACCGCTGCGTGT
Source organism: Comamonas sp. UBA7840 (assembly GCF_002501455.1). Taxonomy (NCBI): domain Bacteria; kingdom Pseudomonadati; phylum Pseudomonadota; class Betaproteobacteria; order Burkholderiales; family Comamonadaceae; genus Comamonas; species Comamonas sp. UBA7840. The sequence goes on from NZ_DLTI01000016.1 coordinate 101,139, forward strand.
ACTGCGCCTCGGTACACGCCCAGCGTTTTGAACAACTGGCCAAGCGCAATGACGTGATGGCCCAGCTGTTCGATGACCCCGACACCGCAGGCACCAACGCCCGTGAGCGCGCCATCATCCAAGCCAGCCTGGTGCTCACGCGCACCCCGGCCCAGCTGGGTGCCGGCCATATCCAAGCGCTGCGCGACGCAGGCTTGAGCGATTTGGAGGTACTGGACATGCTGCACTCCGCAGCGCTGTTTGGCTGGGCCAACCGGCTGATGCTCAACCTGGGTGTGGAAATCTGGCCCCAAGCCGCCGCCTGAGGCCACACGCAGCGCCAGCCGCACGCTGTGCCCCGCAAAAAAACAAGCCCTGCAGTGCAGGGCTTGTTTTTTTCAGGGCTTCACACCCTTAGTGGTTGTGCGCTGCGCCGTGGCCGGGGGCCGCTGCCGCGCCATGTGCGGGTTTGGGTGCCAGGCGCTTGACCGGCACTTGCAGGTGCAAGCGCGAAGTCTCGCCCTTGGCATCGGTAAACACCAGCGTGACAGGCACTTCACTGCCGTCTTGCAAAGGCGCTTTGAGCTGCTGGAACATCAGGTGATAGCCACCGGGTTTGAGTTCCACCATCTGGCCTTGGGGCAAGTCCAGCCCCTCAATCTGGCGCATGCGCATCACATCGCCTTCCATTTTCATTTCATGGATCTCGCCCGATGCAGCGGCAGGCGTCTCCACCCCCACCAAACGCAACGGCTCGCGCGCGGTCAGTTGCATAAAGGCGCCGCTGGCCTGCTGGCCTGGAACGCTGGCGCGCGCCCAGACGTTGTGCGCCTCGACGTGCGCGGCCTCGGGGTGCGCCCAGGCAGAAGTGATGACAGTGGCGCCCATCAGCGCGCCCAAGATCCAGTTGCTGGCTTTCAACATCTCAAATTTCTTTCACAAAATACACAAGCTCCACCGCGCTTGGCGGTGAGAAGGGGCAAGAAAAGCAGGATGTTTACAGCGGCGGGCCACGCGGCGGCGGCCAGTGAAAGGCCAGGTGCGAAAGCCGCACCTGCGCCAGCGCAACCGGGGCTTGCGCTGGCAGGCTGTGCACGCAACTGGTCTGTGCGCTGGTGGGTGGCGCCAGCACGGGCATGCACAAAGGGCAGTCAATCTGGTGGTGCAGCGCCGTGCCCAGGGCGTCACCGTGACCCGCATGGGTTGCCGGGCTAGGCGCCCATTGCGGCGCCATCTCCCCAGAGCACAAGCGCTCCACCCCTTGGGCGGCCAGCTGCGCCCGCGCCACAGGGGCCCAGACGCCCGCAGCCAGCACGCACAGCCACAGCACCAACACCGCAGTGATGGCGCTGCGTGCTGGGGGCGATGCAGGCTGAGACAACATGGTGCGCATTCTAGGCACGCCACCCCTTGCCGCAGCAAGTAGCACCCCATGAATTTATGCAAAATAAGGCTCTAACGCTTATGCAGCAAGCGCTACAAGCTCTCATTTCAGGAATTGAATTCCCCTTCCAGAAAACGCAACAATCCGCTGGAGCGGCGGGTGGGGCTGGCAATGGCCGCCGCCAGCAGGCCGGGGCGCTCTGCCATCAGCGTGAAGTGCTGGCGTGCGCGTGTGATGCCGGTGTAGACCAGCTCACGCCCCAGCACACCACCCGCTTGCGCAGACAGTACCAGCGCCGTGTGCTCAAACTCTGAGCCCTGGCTTTTGTGCACCGTCATGGCAAACGCCGTTTCCACATGGGCCAGCCGCGCCACGCTGACAGAGCGCAGTTCCTCCCCCTGCAAGAAGTACACCCGCAGCCCATGGCCCGGCGCTGCACTTGGCAGGGCCATGCCAATGTCACCGTTGAACACGCCCAGCGCTGCGTCATTGCGCTGCACCATCACCGGCCGCCCGGCATACCACTCGCCCTCAGCGGCAATCACGCCTTGTGCGCGCAGCGTAGCCACCACCGCCTGGTTCAGGCCTGCCACGCCCCACGCACCTTCGCGCACGGCGCACAGCAGGCGAAAGCGGTCAAAGGCCTGCAACACCTCGCGCACCCACAGGGGGTGGGCGGTGGCAAGGTCGCTCCTTGGCTGCACCTGTGCCCAGCGCTGCAAAGCCTGTGCGTAGGCGCTGTAACCGGGCGCATCACCCCGGCCATGCCAGGCAAGCGCATGCACAAAAGGCAGCCGGCCATCTTCCCGCATGGCAATGCGCGCTGCATCACCCTGCGCAGCCATTTCTGTCTGCAGCACCTGCACGCTGGCAGCGGCATCACCGGAATTGACGGCCGTGGCCAAGGCCGCAATCGGCCCCGCAAAACGGCGGCTGGCACGCAGCATGGCGGTGTGCTGCGCCAAGGCGGGGGCCGCCGCTGGCGCATGGAAATCCGCAGGAATGCGTTCACCCGCCACACGCTCGACAAAATCCACGGTGTCTGCGCCATAGCGGCCTGCTGCTGCATCACGGCACAGATCGCCCAGCACTGCACCGGCTTCCACTGAGGCCAGCTGGTCTTTGTCTCCCAGCAAAATCAGCCGTGCGGTGGGCGGCAAGGCTTCGAGCAGGGCTGACATCATTTCCAGGTGCACCATGGATGCTTCGTCCACGATCAGCACATCCACATCCAGCGGGCGGCCTGCGTGGTAGCCCCAGTGGCGCGTATCGGGCCGCGCGCCCAGCAAGGCATGCAGCGTGCGCGCTGCGCCCACGCGCTGCACCAGCCCGGGCAAGTCCAGCGCATCGCCCACACTGGCTTGCAAGCCGTGCAAGGCCGATTCAATCGATTGCTTCAGGCGCGCAGCCGCTTTGCCCGTGGGCGCAGCCAGCGCCACCCGCAGCTGGGCGGCATTCGGCGCCGTGGCAAACAGCAGCGCCAGCAAGCGCGCGGCGGTATAGGTTTTGCCGGTACCGGGGCCGCCGGTGATGACCGAGAAATGTCCTCGCAGCGCCAGCGCGCAAGCCACTTTCTGCCAATTGCAGTCTTCGGCGCCCGAAGGGGGAAAGAACGCATCCAGCCACTTGCGCGCAGCCGTTGCATCCAGCGCCACAGGGTGTGCCTGGCTGCGCTGCAGGATGTGGCTGGCTACGGTGCGTTCATGGTCCCAGTAGCGGCGCAAATACAGCAGGGGCTGCGCACTGTCGCTGGCGGCCAGTACCAGGGGCTGACCGTGGTCGGCGTGCCTGCCCACCACCCGCACCAAGGGGCTGGCTTGCAGCGCCACCAGCCAGTCGTGGCAGTGCACGGGCAGTTGCGCCCACAGAGCCTGCAGCGCAGGCTGCTCTTGCGCCTCCCAGCCCAACACGGCGTTGGGGGCGTTCACCAGTTGCACCAGTGGCAAGCAACTGTGGCCCCGCCCCTCCATCTGCGCCAGCACAGCGACTGCCACCAAGGTGCAAGGCGTTGCCTGTGTATCTTGCTCCTGCACCCAGGCAGCCAGTGCCACATCCAAGCGGCGCAGCATGCCCGCATCGGCCCAGTCGCGCAGCACGTCCAAGGTCAGCGCTGGTGTCAACGGTTGATGCGCCACAGCTTCCGCAAACATATCCAGCGTGGTGGTATCGCGTGTGCGTTTGCGACTCATGCGCTCACCTCTTCCAACAAAGCTTCCAGGGCATGCAACAGCGCCAGCACAGGGGGCACATGGTGCACGGCCTGCGCAGGGCCATCCAGCCCACGCAAAAAGTAGTACACCGCACCACCCAAATGCTGCGCAGGTTCATAGCCTTGCCCCAGGCGGCTTTGCAGCAGCCGGTGCAGGGCCAGCATGTACAGCGCAGCCTGCACGTCATAGCGGTGCTGCAGCATGGCCTGCGCCAGCGCGGCATCGGTATACGCTGCGGCCTCCACCCCCAAGTGGTTGGTTTTGTAATCCAGCACCCAATACCGCCCCTGGTGCGTAAACACCAAGTCCGCAAAGCCCATCAACATACCGTGCAGGCTGCGCTGCCCGGGCAAGGCCGGGCGGTCTTGCCCGGGCAAGATATGTTCACGGCACAAGGCATCGACGCGGTCGGCAGGCAACTGTGCCAAGGGCAGCCAAAACTCCATTTCAGGCAGGCGCAACGCCAGCTGCGCCAAGCTGCACTCCAAAAGGGGCAAGCGGTGGTGCACCACGGCAGCCAGCCAGCTGACTACGTCTTGCGCCTCATCACTGCGGCCTGCACGCTCACAGCGGCGCAGCAAGCGCTGGGCCAGCGGCCCTTGGCCATCGGCAGGCAGGGCAAAGTCTTCGCCCTCCAGCCACTCGAGCTGGTCATGGATGAAATTACCAACCAGTTCCCCGCGCTTGAAGCGGTGCCACACGGGTGCATCGGCGGCGGCCTTGTGCAAACTGGGCTTGCTGGCCAGCACCTCACCGGCCATGCGTTCATCATCGGCAGGTCGCATCGCAGCCACGGGCAGCACGACCTGAGCCTTGCCTGTGGCTCCACGCACCAGCGCAGAGAAGCTGGCAATGCCCCAGTTGCGATCAAAATCTGCCGTATACGCAGATGCTGCCTGCAGTGGCTGCTCTGATTCTTGCGAGCGCCACAGGCTGCGCGTGATCTCCTGCGGCAGCCGCTGCAGTTGCATGTCGGGGCACGATTGGGCCAGCACTTCCAGCGCCTGCCACCACTGTTGTGCGGTAGCTGCCTCGCCCCCATTGAGCAAATAGCCGCTGGCGCTTTCATGGTTGACGCAATGCTTGCTATTGCCTTTGCGCAGCGCCCCCAAGCCCATCCACAGAAGATGGCGCGGGCGGGTCAGCGCCACATACAGCAGGCGCAGGTCTTCACGCAAACGCTCGGTATCCGCCTGCGCCAGTTCGGCATCACTGGGCGAAAGCTCCAAATGGCGGCTGCCATCGCTTTGCGGCACGCGCACCAGGTCATCGCCGTAGGCCCGAAAGTCCGACGCGAATGGCAAAAACACGACCGGATATTCCAGCCCCTTGCTTTTGTGCACGGTCACAATTTTCACCAGGTCCGCATCGCTTTCCAGCCGCACCACCTGCTCGTCCACGCCTTTGCCTGGTGTTTCGATCTGCGTGGCCAGCCAGCGGATCAGCGCCTGCTCGCCCTCCAGCGTTGCGGCCGCGTTTTGCAGCAATTCCGCCAGGTGCAAAAAATTGGTCAAGCGGCGCTCACCACCGGCCTCGGCCAGCCAGCGCGCGGGCAATTGCATGCTATGCAGCGTCTGGCGCAGCATGGCAAGAACGCCCTGGCGCTGCCAGACACCGTGCAGCTTGCGCAGTTGCTCGCTGTAGCCGTCAAAGGCTTCATCATTGCTGGCAAGCCACGCCAGCTCGTCCAGGCTCAGGCCCATCATGCGCGTGGCCAGTCCAGCGCGCACACCGCGCACTTCCAAGGGCGCTGCCACGGCACGCAGCCACAGCTGCAGGTCTTGCGCCTCAGCGCTGGCAAACACCGAATCTTGGTCCGACAAGTACACCGAGGCCACACCCCGACGCTGCAGTTGCTGGCGCACTGCCGTCGCTTCCTTGCCTGTGCGCACCAGCACCGCCATATCGCGCGGGCGCAGCCGCTGCAAAGGCTGTCCTGTCTGCGCAAAACCCACGTGGGCATCGCTGAGCCACTGCACGATCTGCTCGGCACAGGCTGCGGCTATGTGCTGGCGCAGCGCATCGCTGCTGACCGGCGCACGGCTGTCGTTGTCCCCCTGTGTGTCGTACCACCACATCTGCAAGGCGGGCAATACCTCGCCATGGCTTTGCAGCACTTCCTTGCGCCCATGCGCACGCACCGGGTCAAACGGCAAGGGGTTGCGCACCTTGCCGTCTTCCCACTCGCGGAACATGAAGGCACCCTCGCCCGCGCGCTGCTCAGCCTGCACAAACCATTCGTTCACTGCCTGCACCACGCCCTGCGTGGAGCGGTAGTTCACATCCAGCACATAGTGACGGCCTTCGGTGGCCTCGCGGGCGCGCAAGTAGCTGTAAATGTCTGCGCCCCGAAAACCGTAAATGGATTGTTTGGGGTCACCAATCAGCAGCAGTGCACTGGCCGGGTCGTTGTCGGACGTGCGGTAAACGCGGTCAAACAGCCGGTATTGCAGCGGCGAGGTGTCTTGGAATTCATCAATCAGCGCCACTGGGTATTGCGCCACGATGCCGCTGCGCAAATTGGCACCGTTGTCACTGCCCAGCGCCGTATCCAGGCGCTGCAGCATGTCGGCAAAGCCAAAGGTGCCCGCTTGGCGTTTGAGCCATTGCAGGCGGGCTTGCACCTGCGCAGCCGCATGCAGGCGCAGGGCAATCGCAGGCTGCTGCACATTCTGCAGTTGCACCAGCAACTGCTGCAGTTGTGCAAACTCCTCGGGCAACAGCACATCCATGGAGGAGCCCTTGCAAGCCTCGGCCATGCCTTCGGGGCTGAGGCGGTGCGCGGCGGCATCACTCAACTTCAGGGGCGTGTGCTGCGGGTCTTGCGCCCACGCAGCCACGTCGCGCAGCCAGCCTGTGTAGCGCGCAGGTTGTAGCTTGCGCTTGTCCCACAAATACGCTGCGCCATCCAACTGCGCGTCCAGCCAATGCTGCAACCGCTGGGCCTTGGCCTCCCAGCCTTGGGCCAGGGCTTGCACAGCCGCGTCATAGTCATGCTGCGCGCGTTCTACACATTCGGCCAAACTGCCGGCGCCATGCGCTGCGGGCACCCTGTCTTGCCCCAGCCGCTGCATATCCGCCAGCAAGGCATCGACGTTTTTCCACACTCCCAGCACCACTTCCAGCTGCGCGCCGTTCAAGGGGTAGCACTGCTGGCGCCAGTAGTCGTGTACGGCATCCAGCAGGCGCTGGCTTTCATCGCTTTCCAGCGTTTCTTCAAACAGGTTGCCACTGTCAAACGCATGCTCACGCAGCATGCGCTGGCACCAGGCATCGATGGTGAAGATGGCGGCATCGTCCATGCTCTCCGCCGCCCTGGCCAGGCGCCATGCAGCTTGTTCGCGTTGCACCCCTTCGGGGTAGGCCGCCATTAGTGTCTGCAATAGCGCATCATGGGCGGCCACGGGCTGCTGCCCTCGAAAGCAAGCCACGGCGTCTACCAGCCGTGCACGAATACGGTCTGACAACTCCCGCGTGGCGGCACGCGTGAAGGTCATCACCAAAATCTCAGCGGGCATCAGCGGCCGGCTAAAGCCTTGCTCCCCCCCGTGTCCCAGCACCAAGCGCAGGTACAGGGCCGCAATCGTCCAGGTCTTGCCGGTGCCTGCGCTGGCTTCAATCAAACGGCTGCCATGCAGGGGGAACGTGGCGGCATCCAAGCGGTGGCGCGTGCTCATACGACTTGCCCTTCGCACACCACTTGTACGCAGCTGTCGCACCATGCATGCAGGGGCACATACACCGTCTGTGCCAAACCGGGCAGCTGACCGTCCTCGGTCAGCGCGGCGAAGTCCGCAAACAAGCGCTGCCAGCTCATATCTTCACACTCACCATGGTGTTTAAAACCTCCCTCATAAGCACTGGCAGCGGCTTGCATATCGCCCATGGGGGCTGCCAAGGCCAAGCCCGTTTTGTAGGGCAGCGGCAGCGGCTGGTTCATGCCTTGCTGCCACAAGGCCAGCAAGTCTTGCAGCGCCTGCTGCGCCAGTGCTTGCGGCATGGCCTGCACGTGCACGCTGGCATCGCGCCCAATCACGGTGCCCTGCACCTCTACACCACAGGCTGCAGCGACCACGCTGCGGATATACACCGGCAGCAGTCGATCGCGGCGTACCTGCCCTTTGCTGTCCCGCACATCACGCGGATCCAGCAGCAGCCACAGCGGCAGCACCCCCGGCACAGGGCTGGCGGGCAGCCACAGTGGATCCAGCCAGTCTTCCAGAACTGCGCCGCCGTGCACAAAGTGCAGGCGCTGGCGCGGCGCGGCTTGGGGGTACGCGGCGCGCACACGTTGCCACGCCTGCAGGCCGGGTAGTACGCTGTCCTGCAACTGCTGCGCCTCACGCTGGCCCAGACCGGCCAAAGGCAGCTGGCCTGCGCGCTGCAGGCTGTGAATGCGTTGTTGCAGCAGTTGCACGGCCACATCGCCATCGGCGCGCTGGCCTGCACGGGCCTCCCAATCGGCCACAAACTGCTGCTGCAGCGTCTGCACCAGTCCATAGGCTTGCAGGCCTTCGAGCTGAAAGACCTCGTCATCGGGCACCGCGCTGTCGTCTTCTTCAAAGTAGACGCTCAATCGCTGGCGGAAAAAAGACTTGGCGGGGTTGCGCACAAACTGCGTGAGCTGCGCCACCGTCAGAGGGACTTGGGCATCGGGCACAAACGGTGGCACCTTGGGCACAGCGGCCAGCACATCACCGGGCTGCGCCTGCATCTGCGCATGCGCGGCACGCCACTCGCGGGCATAGGTGTGCACCTTGGAATCTGCCTCAAAGTAGCGGCGGCTGAAGGGCTGCAGCGGATGGCTCCAGGTGCGCTCTTGCAGCAAATCTTCCTCGCCTTGCCAACCCGCGGCAAGATACTCGCGCAACTGCGACACCAGCACCGACGGCGGTTGTTCGCTGTTGTCGCGCACATGGTGACCGGCCCAGCTGATATAGAGCGTGCGCCGCGCTGACAGCACGGCCTCCAGCATCAATTGGCGGTCGTGGTCACGCCGCGCACGGTCACCGGGGCGGTACTGCCCGCTTTGCTGCATCAGGTCAAAGTCATTGCGTGTGGCGCGGCGCGGGTAGTCGCCATCGTTCATGCCCAGCAAACACACCACTTCAAACGGAATCGCCCGCATGGGCATGGGGGTGGCAAAGGTCACACCGCCTGCGCGAAAACGCTGCTCCAGCGACGGCTGCTCCAGCGCCTGCAACCAGGCTTCCTGCGCCACAGCCAGTGGAATTGGCTGCGCGTAGCCAGCTTGGTCGCAGGCTTCTTGCCAGCGGGCCAGCGATTGCTCCAACCCGTCGAGCAAGGCCTGCTCCACATCGTCTTGCGGCGCAAACATGTCCTGCGCCAGCTGGCGCAGGCGCTGGACCCACACATCGGGCTGCGCGTCTTGCAGCGCATCGCTCCACCAGCGCATCAGGCGCTCCAGCACGGCGGCCAGCACACCGGCCAACTCGGCATCCAGTCCGCCGACTTCGTCATACGGCTCAATCGTTCCCCACGCTGGGGTTTGCTGCATGCCGTTGTCAGCGGTAATGCTGCGACCACCTGTGGCATAGCCCAGCAGCATGCGGCGCAGGCCAAACCATGCGCTGTTGTGGTCGCCACACGCCGCCAGCCCCAAACTGCTGCGCTGTGCGTCACTGAGGCCCCAGCGAATACCGGCACCCGCCATCCACTGCGTGAGTTGGGGTACATCTTGCGCGGCCAGCCCAAAGCGGGCCGCCACGGCAGGCACATCCAGCAAATCGCACAGCTCACTCAGGCGGCAGCGCTGCTGTGGCAGGCGCAGCAGCCATTGCAGCGCCACCAGCATGGGGCTGGCGGCGCGGGCGCTCAGGTCAGCAATATCAAACGGGATAAAACGTGCATCGGTGCGGCCATACTGACCAAACACCGCCCGAATCGAGGGCGCGGCTTTTTGAATGTCCGGCAGCATGACGATGACATCGCGCGGCTGCAGCGGTGCTTGCCCCGGCGCGGGCGGCTGCGCCAGCAAACTGAGCAGTTGATCGTGCAGTACCTCCAGTTCACGCACCAGGCTGTGGGCAATGTGAAAAACGATGGAGCCATCGCTGGCGGGAATGCGGTGTTCAGGCTGCGCAACCCGCGGGTGCTCCTGGAGCGGCAGCAAATCGCGCATGCTGCGCTGCACCTGCTGCAGCAGCGTGCCCTGGTTGGCTGGTGCATCGTCAAACACATCTACACGGGGCCACACCGACGGGTGCACGGTATCCAAGGTCTGATCGAACTCATCCAGCAACCGCACATAGTCGCGGCTTTGGCGGCCCCAGGCGGCCAGCAGCGGGTGGGCATGGGCGTGCATGGCCTCCAGCGGCACCAGGGCCAAATCACGTCCGTGCTTCAGCGGCTGGCGGCGGCGCTGCATGCGCAGCAACTCGCGCCCGTCAATGGCATCGGCCCAGTGGTAGCGGCACGGGTTGGGCACGGCCAGCACCACTTGGGTGTGGCGTGCCAGTGCATCCAAAAAGCCCAGCATGGCCAGCGGCACATGGCTGAGGCCAAACAGCACCACGCGCGAAGCCACCTGCACACTGGCGGGCGGCGCCTCGCGCAAGGTGCGCAGTACCAAGGCTTGCAAGGCGGTGCGCGTTGCGGCTTTTTCCGACTCCGTCAGGTCTTGCACAATCGCGCGCCACAGCAAGGGTTGCCACTGCTGCCCAGCGGGCAGGGCTTGCTCCGGCTTGCCCAGTTGGGGCAGCACATCATGCCCGGCCTCCCACGCCTGCAACCAGTCTGCACGGTAGATTTGGTACTGGTCGAACAGGTCGGCCAGCCGCTCTGCCAGTTGCAACAAACGCTCTGGCTCCTCGGCACGCAAGTAATTCGCAATCGGGGCAAAGGCGGGCTCGTGCAGGCAAGCAGGCAGCAAGCGCATAAGGCGCCACGTCAGCGGCACTTTCTCCAGGGGTGACGCTGGTGGCACCGCCTGCTTGCCCAAAATCTGCCGGTAGGTGCGCCAGATAAAGCGCGCAGGCAACTCCACCTTAGCGGCAGCACACACACCCAGTTGCTCGGCCATGCGCATCTTGAACCACTCGGCCGTGCCATTGCTTTGCACCAGCACGATTTCTTGCTCCAGCGGCGCCAGCGGATGCGCGCGCATCCATGCCATCAGTGTGTCAGCCAGGGTTTCGGTGCAGTTGCCATGCAGGGCCACCAGACCCGGTGCGATTGAGCTTGCCAAGAAGGCTCTCCCTCAGAATGTCGTTGCTTGCGTGAAGTTGCCAAGACTGCCACGGCAGCCACAGACCAGCAAGCGTAATGCACACCCACAGACAAATAAAAAAATGAGCATGTAGCG
>NZ_DLTI01000016.1:112262-131878 GCF_002501455.1 Comamonas sp. UBA7840
CGCTACATGCTCATTTTTTTACACGAATACATTAGGCAATCCATGCCCCCAAAGCGCTGGCACACATTGCTTCACGCGGTTTACCGGCGTGTTGGAGCGGCGGATTTCCTGGGGCGGGATTGCAAGGCGGCTGCAGCCGCTCTGCTCATTGCGCCTGGATCGCGCGCACAAAAAAAGCGCCTAACAAGGCGCTTTTTTTGTGGGGGCAAGATGCCGATCAGTAGCGACCGCCGCCGAAGCCACCGTTGCCGTAGCCAACATCAGAGCGGTTGCTTGCGCGGAACTCTCTGCCGCCACCGGAGCGGCTGCCCTCTTCACGAGGCTTGGCCAGGTTAACCACGATGGAGCGACCGTCGACGGACATGCCGTTGAGCGCTTGAATGGCTGCTTGAGAAGCATCGGCAGACGCCATCTCGACAAAGCCAAAGCCCTTGGAGCGACCGCTGTCGCGATCCATCATGATCTTGGCGGAAGTCACAGTGCCGAATTCGGCAAAGTTACTTTCCAAGCTGTCGTTCGTGACGGAATAAGGAAGATTACCAACGTAGATTTTGTTGCTCATGGAAAAGCCTTTTTATGAATGGATGGCCAGGATTGGCACATCGTTTGTTGTATGGCTGTGGGGATTGGGAGTCCGTCGCAACCGGAGGATGAAGAAAAGGTCTCTGCAGGAGGCCTAATCAACACATTGCAACGCGTGCACCCAGCCCTGAGTCACGGCGTAAATCTTGGCTGCTTCGGTCGATGCAAAGGTTTTGTCAAACCGGAAAACTCGGCAGTAGCTGCTGTTTTTCTGTGTTCGCTGCACAGCGAAAGTCGCTTGAAAGCGACCGCACTGGGTCTGACGTGATGCGGGCGTAACAAAGTACTTGCCCATTGCAATAGGGAGATGTGGAATCTGGATCAATCTGAACACAGGCTTGGTCTGCCTGCTTGAGCTTGAGATAACTCGATGGCTACTGCTCTGCAGCCAACGGTGCGAAAAATTTCGCGAAGATATTACGTGCAAGGATCAACGTGACCTACTTGCTAAGTGCCACCAAACAACGGATACGTTTTCAGGCGACTGCGCGCATTATGCGACTTATTTATAAAAATAACAAGATTTATTATTTTTTGAAATTTAGACATGCTTGAGACTAGCAGCCTTAAAGCACGCTACTTAGTAGCGAGTGCATAGCACAACAATGCACAAACAACCAAAAAAGCCACCCGGCAGTGCGTCACTTTTAGGAAGGAATCAGTACACGCTAGCGAAAGTCACTACGTAATCACGTGGATGCCCACGTGACTTCTATGGAGTTTCGTGGAAACAGAAAAGCCCTAAGTCGTTGAAAACTTAGGGCTTCGTGACTCCAGCGGACTTCCGTGGAATGGTATTTGGTGGCCTGGGACGGGATCGAACCGCCGACACGCGGATTTTCAATCCGCTGCTCTACCAACTGAGCTACCGGGCCTTGCGGCGCTGACTTCAAGTCAAATACTGCAAACAGGTCACAATTGTATGTCAGTTTTTGAGACTTCCAAACAAAAAAACGAATTTCTCTGGTTCGCCTACCCGCGGCGGCTGCGGCCTAAGTCAACGCCCAATTGACGCAATTTGCGATACAGGTGGGTGCGTTCCAAACCAGTTTTCTCTGCCACGCGGGTCATGGAGCCACCTTCGCGCGCCAAGTGAAACTCGAAATAAGCTTTCTCAAAGCCATCGCGGGCTTCACGCAAAGGACGATCCAGATCGAAATCTTGGTTGGCACTGGGCATGTTGTCAGCCGCGCTGCGCAGCCCTGACACGGGGCGCAAATGCAGTTCACTTCCGCTGTGCACGCTGTCATTCACCTGCACAGCATTCGCGGGTGGCAAACCCACAGCAAGCGCTGGCTTTGCCGCAGGCGCATTCGCATTTTTTGCCAAACCTTGCTCGACTGCTTTCAGCAGTTTTTGCATGGTGATCGGCTTTTCAAGGAATGACAGTGCTCCAATGCGCGTTGCTTCTACCGCCGTGTCGATGGTGGCATGGCCACTCATCATGATGACGGGCATGGTCAACTGCCCAGATGCAGCCCATTCTTTGAGCAGCGACACGCCATCGGTGTCTGGCATCCAAATATCTAGCAGTACCAAATCAAAGATACCGTTGTTACGTGCAGAGCGCGCCTGTGTGGCATTGGCTGCCATCTCTACGCTGTGTCCTTCGTCATTCAGGATCTCCGACAAGAGATCTCGAATGCCCAGTTCATCATCCACCACCAGTATGTTTGCCATGAGTTTCGAAAAGCCTATGTACTACAGGTTTTAGGTTCACCGCCCCTCACGGTGCCTCGGTGCTTACAGGAACAAATGATAGCGACACTTGCGCCCCTTGCACCATGCCGTTATCCATACGGTTGGTCAAATCAATGCGAGCGCCGTGCTCATCAGCAATTTTCTTGACCACCGCCAGACCCAAGCCCGTTCCACCTACTTTGGTTGTCACGTAGGGTTCAAAGGCACGCTGCAAGATATGTGGAGCAAAACCAATGCCACTATCACTGATACTGAGCCTTACACGCTTGGAACTTTCTATCCACTGGATAGCAATTTCAACCGCTGGAGGCTTCACCCCCAAAGACTCAGCATGCTGCAGTGTCGCATCTTGCGCGTTTTGTACCAAGTTATGGATGACTTGGCGCAATTGCTGCGCATCTCCTGCTATCCAGGGGGCATCTGGATCCAACTTGGCACGCACGGGTACGGGCGTATTCTCTTCGCCGTAAAGCTGCATCAAGTCACTCACCAGCGCATTTAAATCCAGCGGCTGCAGATCTGCCGCTGGCAAGCGTGCGTAATCCCGAAATTCATTCACCAGCCTGAGCATTGCGCCCACTTGATCCACGATGGTTTTCACGGATCTGGCCAGCAATGCTTGGTCCGCAGGCTCGAGCTTGTCGGTCAACTTGATGGCCAGCCGCTCTGCCGAGAGTTGAATGGGCGTCAACGGATTTTTGATTTCATGGGCAACGCGCCGGGCCACTTCCGCCCAGGCTTTAGAGCGCTGCGCAGAGACAATCTCCGAGATATCGTCAAACACAATCAAGCGGCGCGCTTGAGGTAACTCCGCCCCACGTATTACCAGCGTCGTTTTGTCTTGGTGCACCTCACCACCGGCCTCTGGCTGGGCATGGTCCAGTGACAGCTCCAGCACTTGCTGCCAGCGGTCTCTGCCTGCATCAGCGCCTTGATCCCCCAAGAAAATACCAAACTGTTCCTCCACCATACGGGCCAGCGCAGACAGCCCTGGTACTTCCTCCAGCTTGCGTCCGATGTAGACCGCCATTGGTGCGCGCAAAATGCGTGTAGCGCCGGGGTTGATCGACAGTACATGCCATTGATCGTCGAGCACCAGCACCCCAGCGGTCAGGTTATCCAAAATGGTTTGTAAGTTTGTGCGGGCAGCTTTGACTTCCCCCATGCTCTTGTCCACGGCGGTGCGTGCATCCAGAAGTTGCTGCGTCATCAACGCAAACGAGCGTGTCAGCCCGCCCAGTTCGTCTTGGGTTTGCAGCGCAATTTTGGGCGTCAAATCGCCCCTGGCCACATCACGCACCCCCTGCGCCAGCACCAACAAAGGTCGCGCCAGCTGATTGCCCAGCAGCACCGCCAACAGCACTGCACCAAAGACCGCCAAGAACAAGCTCAGCGTCAGCGTACCGATGTACATGCGCTGCAACCCTTCGCGCGCCAGCGCACGCTCTTGGTACTCTCGATTGGCGTCCTGTACTGCCAGGGCGTTTTCCACCAAAGCCGCCGACAAAGGGATGGATGCCTGCAAAAAACGCTGCTCGGCCAGTAGTTCCAGCCGGGGCTTGCTCACCAGCACCAGCGTTTTGACATACACGCGGTCAAATGCTTCTCGACTTGCAGAGGCCGCCAGTTCGTCCAGACCTTCAATGCTCGCTACCGGCCTTAAGCCCGAGCGCAAACTGCGCAGCTGCTGGCTGCTCGGGCGCGCAGGTGCCAGCTCAAACATCGAACTGCCCACGCTGGCAATCGCCACACCGGATTCATTCCACAGCACCACATCGGTGGCGCCCAGTTGCTCCCGAATACGCTCTAACGCCACACCCACCGCGGCATCGGGCACCTGGCTTAACTGCTGGCTGGCCGTGCGCGTGTTGTTGGCCATGTCATTGGCGACGATGTCCAAGGTGAGGCTGGCCAAATTGACCCCTGCGCTCAGCGCTCCCTCCACCTTGACGTCAAACCAGCTCTCGATAGAGCGAGAGACAAACTGGTAAGACACCAAGTAAATGAGCAAACCGGGAATCACTCCAACCAGCCCAAAAATTGCTGCCAGCTTGAAGAGCAAGCGGCTGCCAAACTTGCGCTGCTTCCAACGCACCGCCAAGCGCACCGCCATCCACAGCAGCACCAGCGCCAGCACTGCGGCAACTAACACGTTCAAGCCAAACAGCCATGCGTAATGCCGCTCATACAGCTCGCGGTTGTTCGTGGCCTGCATCAGCAAAAACAGCAGCACCAGGCCAATGGCACACATGACCGCACCCGCAATGCCCAACGCCCACCGGGCGGATTGACGAGATACCGAGGCGGGCGTTGTGTGTACGGCGGTCATTACAGTTTGTCCAAGTCCACGCGCTCGCGGCGTGTGACCAACAGATTCCAATCCGAGCGACCCAAGGCGCCAATCTGCAAAGGCCTTGGGAAATGCGAAAGGTCAATGCGAAAGCGCAATTGCAAAATCGCACTTCCGCTGCTGGGCAAATCTGCCACTTGGCCAATGCGCCAACGCACAATCCGCTGCATGGATTGCACGGCCTCTTCCAAGGTCTCGAACGAGCTGGACAGCGCCACCCCCAGACCTTGGCCTTCAAATGGCTGACTGCCGGTGTACAAGCGCCAGCGCCGCGTCAAAGGCTGGTAGCTCAACCGCATGTAGCGGTCGGCACTCAAAAGCTGCTCATCGCGCCAATACCAGCGCTCTTGCAGCATGTCTGCTTCAGCGATGAAGTGCACGGGGATCCCTTTGAGCAAAGCATCCTGCACCAAATCCGGCAGCGACCAGTTCAGTGCGGCCGTCAGCAGCACTGCGTCGCCATCGCGCTGCAACTGAATGCCAGCACCTTCAACGACGCTGGCGCTTGCCTGGGCATTCGCCGCTGCATGCTCTTGCGCTTGGCCTGCCGTGGGCTGGCATAAAGCGGGCACCAGCGCCGCTGCGGCAGCGACCACCAAGCCACGCCGCTGCCTTCCTTGCAAGGGCAAAGAATCAGGCGTTTTTTTGGAACAGTGCGAAGAAGAAGCCGTCGTGGTCACCCGCGTCATTGTCCGGGAGTGCTCCGCCTTGCGCCGCAATTCCCGGAATTAAATGTCCGGGTGAAGGCAATAACTGCGCCTGGGTGTTGCGCGCAAGAAACGCTTGCACCTGCCCATCGCCTTCGGCCTTGAATACTGAGCAGGTGCAGTACAGCATGCGCCCCCCGTTTTTCAGCAAGGGCCACAGCGCATCCAGCATCTGCGACTGAATGGCGGCCAGCTGCGCCACATCGCTTTCGCGTCGCAGCCAGCGCACATCCGGGTGGCGGCGCACAATGCCCGAGGCCGTACACGGCGCATCCAGCAAGATGGCGTCAAACTGCTGGCCTCCATTGGCCTGCTGCCACCATTGCTGGGGCTGGCTCGCATCGGCCACCAGTACTTTGGCATGCGCCTGCAAGCCGGTGCGCTGCAGGGTGTCATGAATGCGCTCGCTGCGCACCGCATCCACCTCCAAGGCTGTCACCTGCATGGGCGATGCGGCACCGGCAAACTCCAGCAAATGCGCGGTCTTGCCACCAGGGGCGGCACAGGCATCCAGCACCTGCAAGGGCTGGCTCAGGTCCAGGACTTGCAGCAGCAGCGGCGCAGCCAGCATGGCGGCGCCGTCTTGCACCGACACCACGCCATCCGCAAAACCCGGCAGCACGTGCACAGGATGCGCCTGCGCCAGCTGCACGCCATCTTGGCCAAACAACTGAGCATCAATATCCATAGCTGCCAGCGCTTTCTGGTATTGCGCTGGAGTCGTTTTTTGCTTGTTAACGCGCAAGCTCATGGGTGCCTGTGCATTGTTGGCCGCCAAAATGCGTTGCCAATCTTGGGGGTGGTCTTTTTGCAGGCGGTCTACCCACCACTGCGGGTGGTTAAAACGCGCCAGCGTGTCGTGGTCCGTGGCGGCCACCAAGGCCTCACGCTCGCGCAAAAAGCGGCGCAAACACGCATTCATAAAGCCGGCTTGACGCTGCAACCCTGCACGCTTGGCCGCTTCAACGGTTTGGTTGACCAAGGTGAAGGGCTCGTACGGCGCCTGCTCAGGGTTCCAAGCCAGCGCCAACGCGGTACACAACAGCGCATCCACCTTGGCAGGAGGGGCTTTGGGCGCCAATTGCTTGCGTAGCACCTGGGCCCGCCCCAGCTGGCGCAGCACCTGGAACAACAAAGCCTGCACCCCGGGGCGCAGCCGCACGGGCACTGCCGCCAGGGCCGCATTGCCGGACTGCCCGGCAAGAATCATTTGCAGGCCTTGCGCGACTGCAGCAAGCTGCTGCCACAAAGGGATGGGCGCCGATGCAGGTGCAGCATCGCTTGGGGGAGGAAAAATCTTTCGCGTCATGCTCAGGGCTGCATCAGCAATGCAGCGTCTTTCTGAAAAGTGCGACCTGCTTTCAGGCCGCTTAGGCGTGCCACTACACACGCGGGAAATTGCACAATCGCACGGTTGTAATCTTGAACGGCCCCATTGAACTGCGCCGTACTGTGGGTTTGCAGCGCCATTAACTGCAGCCAGCGCTGGGACTGCGCTTGCACATGGGCATCCTGCGCGTCGTCCTGACCGGAGGCCAGCTGTACATAGGCCTGCCACGCTGCCTGTGCGCCTTGCCATGCGCTGTCCAGCGCGGCAATCACTTCCGGGCGCAGCGGGTGTGACTTGGCCTGCTGCAGCGCCGCTTCCAGCAAATCGGCACTGGGCAACAGCGCATGGTGGGCATGCTGCTGCGACACACTCGATACCCGTTCCTTGAGCTCTTGCACGCGCGCACAGTTGCGCAGCAGATCAACCGCCTGCATGAACTGCGCCTCTACGGCCGCAAATGCCTGCTTGCTGCCCGCACGCAAACGTTTGAGGCGCTTGAAGGCCCCGATCACCCAAAACACGAGTCCAGCGAGCACCAGCCACTCGAGCGACAAAATCCACATCGTTGGTTCAGCCTTTGTACCAATAAAAACGCTCCCTACCCACCGTCAGGCAAGTAGGGAGCGCTATGCTTTGCCTCGTCAGGCAACGCTGCGATTACGCGGCGCTGTCTTCGTCGGCGCTGACTTCACCGGCCATTTCGGCCGCTTCGGCTTCGGCGATGGCGCGGCGCTCTGCGTCGTCCATGGCGTCCTTGGCCTTGCGTGCCTGGTGGTAAGCCAAGCCTGTACCGGCAGGGATCAGACGACCCACGATCACGTTTTCCTTCAGGCCGCGCAGCTCGTCGCGCTTGCCCATGATCGCCGCTTCGGTCAGCACGCGGGTGGTTTCCTGGAAGGACGCCGCAGAGATGAACGAGTCGGTCGACAACGAGGCCTTGGTGATACCCAGCAGCACGTTGGAGTACGTGGCAGGGATCTTGCCTTGGGCCTGCAGCGCTTCGTTGGTGTTGAGGATCTCGGAACGCTCCACTTGCTCGCCAGCGATGTAAGTGGATTCGCCGGGGTTCTCCACCACCACGCGACGCAGCATCTGGCGAACGATCACCTCGATGTGCTTGTCGTTGATCTTCACGCCCTGCAGACGGTACACATCCTGCACTTCGTCCACGATGTAGCGCGACAGCTCTTCGATACCCAGCAAACGCAGGATGTCTTGCGGGTCGGCGGGGCCGTCCACAATCGATTCACCCTTGTTCACCACCTGGCCTTCGTGGACCAGAATGTTGCGCTCCTTGGGCACCAGCTCTTCCCAGACCTTGCCTTCCAGATCAGTGATCTGCAGGCGGATCTTGCCCTTGGTTTCCTTACCGAAGGATACGGTACCGGTCATCTCGGCCAGAGTGCCCTTGTCCTTGGGGGTACGGGCTTCGAACAGCTCGGCAACGCGAGGCAGACCACCGGTAATGTCGCGGGTCTTTTGACCTTCGACCGGGATACGTGCCAACACTTCGCCAGGGCCCACTTCTTGGCCGTCACGCACTTGAATCAGCGCGCCCACCTGGAAGCCAATGGTTACCGCATGGTCGGTGCCAGGGATCTTCACTTCTTGGTTGTTGGCGTCGATCAGCTTGACCTGAGGACGCACCACCTTGGCAGAACCACGGCGCTTGGGGTCGATCACAACCAGGGTCGACAGACCGGTCACATCGTCCACCTGTTTGGCAACCGTCAAACCTTCTTCCACGTTCTCGAAGTTCACCTTACCGGCATATTCGGTAATGATGGGTCGAGTCAGCGGATCCCAGTTGGCCAAGATCTTGCCGGCCTTGATGGCTTCATCAGGCTTGATGGTCAAGATCGCGCCGTAAGGCACTTTGTGGCGCTCACGCTCACGGCCGTTTTCGCTGATGATGATTTCACCGGAACGGGAAATCACGACCAACTCACCCTTGCTGTTCGACACATAGCGCATGGTGGCGTTGAAGCTGATCGAACCGTTCGACTTGGCTTCCACGCTCGACGCGATGGCTGCACGCGAAGCGGCACCACCAATGTGGAACGTACGCATGGTCAGCTGGGTACCGGGTTCACCGATGGACTGCGCAGCGATCACACCGACTGCTTCGCCCAGGTTCACCATACCGCCGCGACCCAGGTCACGACCGTAGCAGGTGGCGCACAGGCCGTAGCGGGTCTCGCAAGTCAGTGCGGTGCGCACCTTGATCTCATCCACGCCGTGCGCTTCGAGTTCTTCGATCAGGTCTTCGTTCAGCAGGGTGCCAGCAGGCAGCAATACGGAACGGTTCTCTGGGTGTAGCACTTCTTCAGCGGTCGAGCGGCCCAGCACGCGGTCGCGCAGGGATTCGATCACTTCACCACCTTCAACGATGGCACGCATCAGGTAGCCGTTGGAGGTGCCGCAGTCTTGCTCGGTCACAACCAAGTCTTGCGTCACGTCCACCAGACGGCGGGTCAGATAACCCGAGTTCGCGGTCTTCAACGCCGTGTCGGCCAGACCCTTACGGGCACC
Source organism: Comamonas sp. UBA7840 (assembly GCF_002501455.1). Taxonomy (NCBI): domain Bacteria; kingdom Pseudomonadati; phylum Pseudomonadota; class Betaproteobacteria; order Burkholderiales; family Comamonadaceae; genus Comamonas; species Comamonas sp. UBA7840. Next base: position 121,465 of record NZ_DLTI01000016.1, read on the forward strand.
GTGGGTCGAAATAAAGTACTGCAGAACGTTCAGACCTTCGCGGAAGTTCGCGGTAATAGGCGTCTCGATGATCGAGCCGTCTGGCTTGGCCATCAGACCACGCATACCTGCCAACTGGCGAATCTGCGCAGCGGAACCACGAGCGCCGGAGTCGGCCATCATGTAGATCGCGTTGAACGACTCTTGGTCCACTTCGTTGCCGTGACGGTCGATGGTCTTTTGCACCTTCAACTGGTCCATCATCACCTTGGACACGTCGTCGCCCGCCTTACCCCAGATGTCCACCACCTTGTTGTAACGCTCGCCTGCGGTCACCAGGCCGGAGACGTACTGCTGCTCGATTTCCTTCACTTCGGCTTCGGCGTTGGCCAAGATGCCCGCCTTCTGTGGAGGCACCAGCATGTCGTCGATGGACACCGAGAAACCCGCATGGGTCGACAGACGGAAGCCGTTTTGCAGCAGCTTGTCCGCGAACACCACGGTGGCCTTCAGGCCGCACTTGCGGAAGGAAGAGTTGATCAGCTTGGAGATCTCTTTCTTCTTCAGCGCCTTGTTCATGTGGCTGAAAGGCAGGCCCTTGGGCAAGATTTCCGACAGCAGCGCACGGCCCACGGTGGTTTCCACCAGGCTCACGCTCTTTTCGAATTCGCCCGTTTCCTTGTTCTTGGTCCACTCAGGCAGACGCACGCTGATCTTGGCGTGCAGTTCCACTTCGCCAGCATCCAAAGCACGTTGCACTTCGTTGGTGTCCATGAACACCATGCCTTCGCCCTTGCCGTTGATCTTGTCACGCGTAGCGTGGTACAGACCCAGCACCACGTCCTGAGAAGGAACGATGGAAGGCTCGCCAGAAGCAGGGAACAACACGTTGTTCGAAGCCAGCATCAGCGTACGTGCTTCCATCTGTGCTTCCACAGACAGAGGAACGTGCACAGCCATCTGGTCACCGTCAAAGTCGGCGTTGAACGCCGCGCAGACCAGTGGGTGCAGTTGCAGTGCCTTACCTTCGATCAGGATAGGTTCGAACGCCTGGATACCCAAACGGTGCAGCGTAGGCGCACGGTTGAGCATGATCGGGTGTTCTTTGATGACCTCTTCCAGGATGTCCCACACCACAGGCGTGCCGGATTCCACTTCCTTCTTGGCCGCCTTGATGGTGGTCGCAATGCCGCGCTGCTCCAGCTGGGCAAAGATGAAGGGCTTGAACAGCTCCAACGCCATCAGCTTGGGCAGACCGCACTGGTGCAGCTTGAGGTAAGGACCCACGGTAATCACGGAACGACCGGAGTAGTCCACGCGCTTGCCCAGCAAGTTCTGGCGGAAGCGACCGCTCTTACCCTTGATCATGTCGGCCAAGGACTTCAGTGCACGCTTGTTGGCGCCCGTCATGGCCTTGCCGCGACGGCCGTTGTCCAGCAGCGAGTCAACCGCTTCTTGCAGCATGCGCTTTTCATTGCGAGCAATGATCTCAGGAGCTTTCAGCTCCAGCAGGCGGCGCAGACGCGAGTTACGGTTAATAACGCGGCGATACAGATCGTTCAGGTCGGAAGTCGCAAAGCGACCGCCGTCCAGCGGCACCAAAGGACGCAGGTCTGGAGGCAGCACAGGCAGCACTTCCAGCACCATCCACTCGGGCTTGATACCGGATTTCTTGAACGCTTCGAGCAACTTCAGGCGCTTGGCGTTCTTCTTGACCTTGACTTCAGAGCCAGTCAAGTCACCACGCAGGCGCTCGATTTCGCTGTCGATGTCGATGGATTCCAGCAGGTCCTTGATACCTTCGGCGCCCATCTTGGCTGTGAACTCGTCGTAGCCAAATTCTTGCTGCTTCGCTTCGTAGTCGTCTTCCGTCATGATGCTGAACTTCTTCAGCGGGGTCATGCCGGGGTCGGTCACCACATAGGCTTCAAAGTACAGCACGCGCTCGATGTCGCGCAGTGTCATGTCCAGTACCAGACCCAGGCGCGAAGGCAGCGACTTCAGGAACCAGATGTGGGCGCAAGGTGCAGCCAGGTCGATGTGACCCATGCGTTCGCGACGCACCTTGGTCTGTGTGACTTCAACGCCGCACTTCTCGCAGATCACACCGCGATGCTTGAGGCGCTTGTACTTGCCGCACAAGCATTCGTAGTCTTTGATAGGGCCAAAGATCTTGGCGCAGAAAAGACCATCGCGCTCGGGCTTGAACGTACGATAGTTGATGGTCTCGGGCTTCTTTACCTCACCGAAAGACCAGGAACGAATTTTCTCGGGCGAAGCCATGCCGATCTTGATGGCATCGAAATGCTCATCCGGCGTGAATTGCTTGAACAGGTCGAGTAACGATTTCATGAACTCTTTCCCTTTTCATCAAAAATTATGGCTACCAGCGCTTGATCTACAACGGTTTGCAAGCGATATCACTTGCAAACCGTTTAAACATGAGCGCTAACAGCTCTCTTTTTTATTTAGGCCTTAGGAACGCTCGAGTTCGATGTCCAAGCCCAAGGAACGAATTTCCTTGACCAGCACATTGAACGACTCTGGCATACCCGCTTCGATGGCGTGCTCGCCCTTGACGATGGATTCGTACACCTTGGTACGGCCCACCACGTCGTCGGACTTCACTGTCAGCATTTCCTGCAGAACGTAAGCGGCGCCATAAGCTTCCAGCGCCCACACTTCCATTTCACCGAAACGCTGGCCACCGAATTGCGCCTTACCGCCCAGAGGCTGCTGTGTCACCAGCGAGTAAGGTCCGGTGGAACGCGCGTGCATCTTGTCGTCGACCAAGTGGTGCAGCTTCAGGTAGTGCATGTAGCCCACGGTGGTGGGACGCTCGAACTGCTCACCGGTGCGACCGTCGAACAGGTAGGCCTGCGTACGTGTCTCGGTCAGGCCCTTGCGTGCCTTCAGGTGCTCAGGGTATGCCAGCTTCAGCATGTCCTTGATTTCCTGCTCGGAAGCGCCGTCGAACACTGGCGTTGCGAAAGGCACGCCAGTCTTCAGGTTTTCGGCCATGTCCAGGATTTCGGCATCGCTCAGCTGCGACAAGTCTTCCTTGCGACCGCGGCTGTTGTAGACCTCTTCCAGGAAGGAACGCACTTCAGCCACAGCGGCTTCGTCACGCAGCATGTCGCCAATGCGCTGGCCCAGGCCCTTGCCGGCCCAGCCCAAGTGCACTTCCAGCACCTGACCGATGTTCATACGCGAAGGCACGCCCAGCGGGTTCAGCACGATGTCGGCTGTGGTGCCGTCGGCCATGAAAGGCATGTCTTCCACAGGCACGATGCGCGAGACCACACCCTTGTTACCGTGGCGGCCGGCCATCTTGTCACCAGGCTGCAGACGACGCTTGACGGCCAGGTACACCTTGACCATCTTCAGCACGCCGGCGGGCAACTCGTCGCCTTGCGTCAACTTCTTGCGCTTTTCTTCGAAGGCCAGGTCGAACTCGTGGCGGGTTTGCTCCAGCGAATTCTTGATGGACTCCAGCTGGGCAGCCACGTCGTCTTCCGCAGGGCGGATGTCGAACCAGTGGAACTTCTCCACGCTGTCCAGATAGGCCTTGTCGATCTTGGCACCCTTGGCCAGCTTGTTGGGGCCACCGTTGGCGGTGCGGCCGATCAAGAGCTTCTCGATACGGTCGAACGCGTCGGCTTCCACAATACGCAGCTGGTCGTTCAGATCCAGACGGAAGCGCTTGAGTTCATCGTCGATGATCTGCTGAGCACGCTTGTCACGCTGGATGCCTTCACGGGTGAAGACCTGCACGTCGATCACAGTGCCGGAAGAACCCTGGTCCACACGCAGCGAAGTGTCCTTCACATCGGAGGCCTTCTCACCGAAGATGGCGCGCAGCAGCTTCTCTTCAGGCGTCAGTGTAGTTTCACCCTTAGGTGTCACCTTGCCCACCAGCGTATCGCCGGGCTGCACTTCTGCGCCCACATAGATGATGCCGGACTCGTCCAGACGGTTCAGTTGGTGCTCAGACAGGTTGGGGATGTCGCGGGTAATTTCTTCCGCACCCAACTTGGTGTCACGCGCCATCACCACGAGCTCTTCGATGTGGATCGAGGTGTAGCGGTCTTCCGACACCACACGCTCCGAGATCAAGATCGAGTCTTCGAAGTTATAGCCGTTCCAGGGCATGAAGGCGATCAGCATGTTCTGACCGATGGCGATTTCGCCCAGGTCGGTCGATGCACCGTCGGCAATCACGTCACCCTTGGCCAGCGTGTCACCACGCTTGACCACAGGACGCTGGTGGATGTTGGTGTTCTGGTTAGAACGCTGGTACTTGATCAGGTTGTAGATATCTACACCCACTTCACCAGCCACCGCTTCTTGGTCGTTCACGCGGATCACGATGCGGGTTGCATCGACGTAATCCACGATACCGCCACGGCGTGCAGTCACCACAGTGCCGGAGTCGACCGCGGCCACGCGCTCGATACCAGTACCCACCATGGGCTTTTCTGGACGCAGCACAGGCACAGCCTGGCGCGACATGTTGGCACCCATCAACGCGCGGTTCGCGTCGTCGTGCTCCAAGAATGGAATCAGGGACGCAGCCACCGACACGATCTGCGCAGGCGACACGTCCATGTACTGCACGCGCTCAGGCGACAGCAGGGTGGACTCACCCTTTTCACGGGCCGACACCAACTCGCCCACCAGACGGCCTTCAGCATCGAGCTCGGCGTTGGCCTGCGCGATGATGTACTTGCCTTCTTCAATGGCGGACAGGTAGTCAATTTCCATGGTCACCTTGCCATCGACCACGCGACGGTAAGGGGTCTCGATGAAACCGTACTCGTTCAGACGAGCGTACAGCGCCAAGGAGTTGATCAGACCAATGTTTGGACCTTCAGGCGTTTCGATCGGGCAGACGCGACCGTAGTGGGTCACGTGCACGTCACGCACCTCAAAGCCAGCACGCTCACGGGTCAAACCACCTGGGCCAAGGGCCGATACACGGCGCTTGTGGGTGATTTCGGCCAGAGGGTTGGTCTGATCCATGAACTGCGACAGCTGCGACGCACCGAAGAACTCCTTCAGCGCCGCAGAAATCGGCTTGGAGTTGATCAGGTCGTGAGGCATCAGAGGGTCTTGCTCTGCTTGACCCAGACGTTCCTTCACAGCTTTTTCGATACGGGCCAGACCAGTGCGGTACTGGTTCTCGGCCAGTTCGCCCACGCAGCGAACACGGCGGTTACCCAAGTGGTCGATATCGTCCACTTCGCCACGGCCATTGCGCAGGTCCACCAACAGCTTGACCACGGCCAAGATGTCTTCGTTGGACAGCACCATGGCGCCGGTCGCACCATCGCGACCCACACGGGCGTTGAACTTCATGCGGCCTACGCGCGACAGGTCGTAGGTATCTGGGTTGTAGAACAGGCGGTGGAAGAGGGCCTGCACGGCGTCCTCGGTCGGAGGCTCGCCAGGGCGCATCATGCGGTAGATGGCCACACGTGCCGCGAACTCGTCCACGGTCTCGTCGGTACGCAGGGTTTGCGAAATGTACGCGCCCTGGTCCAGTTCGTTCGTGTAGATGCACTGCACGTCCTGGATGCCGGCGCTGCGCAGCTTTTTCAGCAGCGCTTCTGTCAACTCTTCATTGGCCTTGGCAATGATTTCGCCAGTGTCAGGGTCAATGATGTTCTTGGCCAATACGCGGCCAATCAGGAAATCTTCAGGAACGCTGACAAACTTGGTGCCCGACTGCTCCAGCTCACGGGTGTGGCGTGCAGTGATGCGTTTGTCTTTGGCGACCACGACCTTGCCCGACTTATCGGTGATGTCAAAGCGTGCCACTTCACCCTTCAGACGATCAGCCACAAATTCCATTTGTGCGCCGCTGTCCATCAGGCGGAAGTTATCGTTCACGAAGAAGTGAGCAAGGATTTGCTCAGGATTCATGCCGATGGCCTTCAGCAGGATCGACACGGGCATCTTGCGACGACGGTCAACGCGGAAGTACAGCAGGTCCTTCGGATCGAATTCGAAGTCCAACCACGAACCACGGTAAGGAATGATGCGTGCCGAGAACAGCAGCTTGCCCGAGCTATGGGTCTTGCCCTTGTCGTGCTCAAAGAACACGCCAGGCGAGCGGTGCAGCTGCGAAACGATCACACGTTCCGTACCGTTGATGATGAAAGAGCCCTTTTCGGTCATCAGGGGCACTTCGCCCATGTAAACCTCTTGCTCTTTCACTTCCTTGACCACCTTGGACTGGCTGGTCGAGGACTCACGGTCATAGATGATCAGTTGAACCTTGGCACGCACCGCCGAGGCGAATGTCAGACCACGGGTCTGGCATTCACGCACGTCAAACGCTGGCTTAGCCAAGTTGTATTCAACAAACTTCATCTCCACGAAACCATTGTGGGAGACGATAGGGAATGCCGATTCGAAAGCCGCTTGCAGGCCTTCCATCGTACGTTTTTTGGGGGCTACATCTGCTTGCAGGAATGCGGTATAGGCATCTTTTTGCATCTGCAGCAGGTAAGGCACTTCGAGCACGCTGTCGCGGCTGCCGAAACTCTTGCGAATTCGCTTGCGTTCGGTGTAAGAATAGGCCATGAGATCTCCGGGCAAAGACATGAGTCCTGGGTCTGCGACGACACTGTCCGGCAAATACAGCGAACGCTTTTTTACCGGCTTGGCGGTTGGCCACTACCAACCATGGCTGACGGCAATGCATTGCACATTGCCCGAACCAAGGCATCTTCTGCTGTCGGGTTGTCAGAAGACACTAGAAAAACTGTTGAAAACAGGCTTTCTGGTGCGCTCTGTAAAAGCCACATCCACAAGCGCCAAAGGCTGGAGTGCCTTTACAGACACTCCAGCCTCAGGATTGAACGGAATTACTTCAGTTCAGCCTTCGCACCAGCTTCAACCAGCTTCTTCACAGCAGCTTCAGCGTCAGCCTTGGCAACAGCTTCCTTCACGTTCTTGGGAGCGCCGTCAACCAGATCCTTGGCTTCCTTCAGACCCAGGCCAGTGATTTCGCGCACAGCCTTAATCACGGAAACCTTGTTTGCGCCAGCGTCAGTCAGAACGACGTTGAACTCGGTCTTTTCTTCAGCAGCAGCAGCGCCACCAGCAGCGCCGCCGGCAGCAGGAGCAGCCATAGCAGCGGCGGACACGCCAAACTTCTCTTCAATTGCCTTAACCAGGTCGTTCAGTTCCAGAACAGTCATGCTGTCCAGGGCGGTCAAGAATGCGTCTTTATCGAATGCCATTTGATTTCCTAACAAATTGGTTGGTTTGCCGAGCGCTTAGGCTTCGGCTGTTTCGGCTGCCACTTCGGCAGAGCCTTCGCTCTTCTGAGCCGCCAAGGCGCCCAGCACAACGGCTGTACGCGAGATGGGGGACATCAGCAAGCCACACACTTGAGCCAGCAAAACTTCCTTGGAAGGAATGTTTGCCAGTTGCTTCACGGCGTCAACGTCCAGGGCTTTACCTGCAAACGCGCCTGCACGAATTACCAACTTGTCGTTGGTCTTCGCGAAGTCGGCCACAACCTTAGCTGCGGCGATTGCGTCTTCAGAGAAGCCATAGATCAGAGGACCAGTCATCTGGTCTGCCACAACTTCAAACGCGCTACCGGCGACAGCACGGCGTGCCAAGGTGTTCTTCAACACGCTCAGGCTCACACCCTTGCTGCGAGCATCAGCACGCAGTTTGGTCATGTCGGCGACCGTGATGCCACGGTATTCCGCGATCACAAGCGTTTGAGCTTTAGCGGCGAGGCTGGTCACTTCATTGATGACCGCTTCTTTCTCACTGCGATTCAGACTCAAGGTCTACTCCTTAAAATGCGTTCACAAAGCGTACTTTGTAAACGCGCTCTTATTGCAGCGACCAACTGTTAGAAGGAAATGAATCCATCTGCAGCGGGATCGCCATCTGCGCTGGAAAATTAAGTGGCAAGCCACACCAGCGGTCTTGGATGACCTGCGCTACTGCAAGCAGCAGCGCAGCCCACCACATTGACTGCCTATTTCTAGGCAGTCGAATATTTTAGCAATTAAGCTGCGATGGACTGTGTCTCAACGCGAACACCCACACCCATGGTGGAGGATACTGCCACCTTGCGCAGGTAAACACCCTTGCTGGAAGCAGGCTTGGCCTTGTTCAACGCCTCAATCAAAGCAGCCAAGTTACCTTGCAGCTTGTCGTTGTCGAAAGAACGACGACCGATGGTCGAATGGATGATGCCAGCCTTGTCTACGCGGAATTGCACTTGACCTGCCTTAGCGTTCTTCACAGCCGTAGCAACGTCAGGAGTCACGGTACCAACCTTAGGGTTAGGCATCAGACCACGGGGACCCAAGATCTGACCCAACTGGCCCACGATACGCATGGCATCAGGTGCAGCGATCACGATGTCGAAAGGCATGTCACCAGCCTTAACCATGGCAGCCAGGTCATCCATGCCGACCACATCTGCACCAGCAGCCTTGGCTTCTTCAGCCTTGGCGCCTTGTGCAAACACAGCAACGCGGGCTGTCTTACCTGTACCGTGAGGCAGCACAACAGCACCGCGCACCACTTGGTCCGACTTCTTGGCATCTACACCCAACTGCACCGCCACATCGATCGATTCATCAAACTTGGCAGTTGCAGCTTCTTTCACCAAAGCAACCGCTTCGGCGAAGGCATACAACTTGGTGGAGTCCACCTTACCCTGCAGGGCTTTTTGCTTCTTGGTCAACTTGGCCATTTTACAAACCCTCCACGATCACGCCCATCGAACGAGCAGAACCAGCCAAAGTACGCACCGCAGCGTCAACATCAGCAGCGTTCATGTCCTTCAACTTGGTCTTGGCGATTTCTTCCAGCTGTTCGCGAGTGATCTTGCCAACCTTAGCCTTCAGAGGGTTCGAAGAACCCTTGTCCAGCTTGACAGCCTTCTTGATCAGCACGGTTGCTGGGGGCGTCTTGATGACAAAAGTGAAGCTCTTATCAGCAAAAGCCGTGATCACCACAGGCAGAGGCAGACCTGGCTCAACACCTTGAGTCTGCGCATTGAATGCCTTACAGAACTCCATGATGTTCAGACCACGCTGACCCAGCGCAGGACCGATTGGAGGGGATGGGTTGGCCTTACCAGCTGGCACTTGCAGCTTGATGAAGCCGACGATTTTCTTCGCCATTTTTAGCTCCTTACGGGTAATAACGCTGAAGCAATTTCAGCTCCCCGAGGGTTAACGCCCCCTTGTTTCAACACGCGGGGCTACAAACGTACCTCAGGTCTTTTCAACCTGAGAAAACTCGAGTTCAACAGGCGTCGAGCGCCCGAAAATCGCAACAGATACGCGCAAACGATTTTTCTCGTAATTAACCTCTTCAACACTACCGTTGAAGTCTGTGAAAGGACCTTCTTTCACACGCACCAATTCGCCCACCATAAATTCAATCTTATGACGAGGCTTGTCGGAGCCTTCTTGCATCTGACTCACAATTTTTTGAACTTCTGCTTCAGAAATAGGAGCAGGGCGGTTTTTAGCACCACCGACAAAACCAGTCACTTTGCTGGTGTGCTTCACCAAGTGCCAAGTGTCATCATCCATGACCATTTCAACAAAGACATAGCCAGGGAAAAGGCGACGCTCTGTGGTCTTGCGCTGACCGTTCTTCATTTCCACCACTTCTTCGGTGGGAACCAAGATACGACCAAATTTATCTTGCATACCTGCGCGATTGATACGCTCAGTAATATTACGCTCTACAGCCTTCTCCATACCCGAATAGGCATGGACGATATACCAGCGCAGATCAGGATTGACGGGAGTAGACGCACCAGCCTCGCCGGACACAGGTTCGATCGCATCAGTCATTAGCTTCTCCAGCCCAAAACGAGATCATACAGAACCCATTCGAGCGTTTTATCCGTCAGCCACAGAAACAGAGCCATGACCACCACAAACGCGAAAACGTAGAGGGTCATCTGCAAGGACTCCTTGCGAGTTGGCCACACTACTTTTTTGACTTCTTTCCAAGAATCTTTGCCAAAGCCAAGCAATTGCTTACCCTGCTCCGAAACAAGAAAGGTAGCAACAGCAGCAATCAACCCGACTGCCAAAACACCCCATTGAGCTGCAGCACCTTGCTTTGACAGCAGATAAAAGCCTGCAATAGAGGCAATCACCAGAAGTAAAGCTGCGACCAATTTAGCTTTATCGGCGCCTGAGCTAACTGTTTCTACTTGCGATGCGGCCATATCTCTCTTTTCTATCTGCAGCAAATGCTACAGCACAAGACACTTAAGCCCGCCAGTTACTGGCGGGCTTGGTGCTACCACTACATGGTGGCAGGGGCAGTAGGAATCGAACCTACAACCTTCGGTTTTGGAGACCGACGCTCTGCCAATTGAGCTATACCCCTAAACCCGTAATAAATAAATTAGGCAATGATCTTAGCA